>PHDQ01000083.1 GCA_002841025.1 Bacteroidetes bacterium HGW-Bacteroidetes-13
ACAATCTCTACCGGTGGATTAGATCCATTTTCAAAAACAGTCCAAGTCCAATTGGCACCAAATCCACCTGGTTCAAAATCAATTGGATTTCGAGGAGGCGTTCCGGCATTACCATTTCCGCCACCGCCATTTCCGCCACCACCATTGTTGTTACTTCCAGTTGAAGACAAGCTTATGTCGTCAAAATGATAAATGCTGCCGTCTCCATTATTTCCAAAATCAAAGAAAATAACAAATCTAACGTAATTGGCTGTGGGAGCTCCGCTAAAATTATAAGAAAGTTCTTCCCAAGCGTTTGCTTTGGTGTTGGTAACATCAACTTCGTGGGTTACACTGCCATCTATGTTTTCAATTTTTACTTTGATGACAATACCGCTTTTAGGACTAAGAACCTTCACTCTGATATAAGGCAGCGATGCAACATTGATTACTTTATTCTCTATAAATGAACCTGCCCAAATTTCAGAACCTTGCGCTTTGACTAACTCTCCTACCAAACTACTGGTGTTGATGCCAGATTGGTTGGGGTTGCTTACAACTGTTGAGGTCGGTATATTCCCAAAAGAAGTGAATACCGGAGCCACACCCTGAAAATCTTCAATTAGACTTGGGGGATTGCTTCCGCCGCCGCCGCTTTGACCGGAAAGTCTGATGTCGTCAAAATAGAACATTTCACCGTTTCCGCCATTTCCAAAATCGGGGAATAAGATGACCCGGTCATAAGAGTTTGCGGTGCTGAATGCGCCGAATGAGGTCAAGTCAAAAGACAATTCCTGCCATGCGTTGGCAACGGCTGATGTGGCTTGTACCTCTACAAAGACTGTTGGGTTTCCATTCCCATCAAGTGGTGATTTAGAGTCTTCTATTTTAAATAAGATAGGTGTGCCGGCTCGTGGCGACCAAACTTTTACTTTTGCGGTTGTGCCAGCAGCAAAATTGATAGGTCCACTCAAATTTAAACTGGCTCCTGCCCAAACTTGCGCACCACCTAATTTTTCGATTTCAACCACTTTTGAGCTGGTGTTGATTCCCGAAGGATTGGGATTGTTGACGACAGCTGCCGGAATTGGGCCAAAACTTGCGCTTCCAAAGCCAGTCCAATCAAAGGTCAATGCCGATGATTCGAAATCCAATGGCAATGAGATGCTCGGTGTGTTAGCACCTACTTGTGCGATGTCATCAAAATAGAACAACTCTCCATTTCCTCCGTTGCCGAAATCGGGAAATAATATCACGCGATCATACGAATTTGTCGTACTGAATGCACTGGAAGAGGTGAGGTCAAAAGAAATTTCTTGCCAAGTGCTGGCAACTGTAGCGTTTACAACTACCTCAACAAAGACTGTTGGGTTTCCATTTCCATCAAGTGGTGAATTGGAATCTTCAATCTTAAGCAGTATGGGTGTTCCTGCGCGTGGCGACCAAACTTTTACTTTTACAGTAGTTCCCAATCCAAAATCGATGGGATTGGTTAGGTTTAAGCTGGCTCCCGCCCAAACTTGAGCCCCTCCTGTTTTATTGATTTCTAAAACTTTTGAGCTGGTATTGATTCCAGAAGGAATGGGGTTGTTGACAACGGCTGCCGGGATTGGACCAAAATTGGCATCGCCAAAACCAACCCAATCGAAGGTCAGAGTAGTTGATTCAAATGTGAGCGGCAATGCAATGGGTTCTGGACTGGCGTTGGTTTGCTCAATTTCATCAAAGAAATAAGTTGCACCATCACCTCCGTTTTCAAAATCAAAGAAGAAGATCAGTTTGGACAATTGTTTTCCGTTTGTCAAAGTACCAAAATCGAAAATTAATTCTTCCCATTGATTTGCAACGGTATTTCTAACATCCAGTTCTGTTGAAACATTCGGGTCTGTGGCATTTTCTAATTTTAATTTAACGATGATGCCGCTTTTTGGTGACCAAACTTTAATTTTTATTTTTTTCAATTGACTGAAATCAATCGGTTGGTCTAAAGTTAAGATGCTTCCCGCAAAGAATTGAGCTCCTTGATTTTTCAAAAACTGAGCTACTTTGGTTGTCGTGTTTGCGCCAGATGGATCCGGATTGTCAATTACGGTCGTAACCGCACCTTCAAAATCGATGAAATTGTAATTGAGCGTAGTGGATTCAAAATTGACCGGTAACAAAAGTGGATTTGTAATGGTCACCACTTGGGTTGACTCTGCGGTAGCTTCTCCGCCGCTGAATGCAACAACACGAACGGTATAATCGCCTACAGCTGGGTATTTGTGGTTGACAACATCACCTTCATTGAACATGGTAGGCGTTTCATTTTCTACATCGCCAAAAAACACTTCAAAAAATGTTTCCAAATCAGCAGTTGCACTGAGGTTGATGCCAAAATTATCGGTAGGGTCTTTTTCGATAGTGACTTCTAAATTTTCCGGTGCTTTAAATGAAACTGTTAAAGACTTGCTTGCTTCAGTCATCAAACCGTTTAGAGAAGTTGCTTGAATTTTTACTTCATAAACACCTTCGGCATAAACATGTTGAACGTTTTGACCGGGCAAAACGGTGGCCGGCGTAGTTCCGTCTCCAAAAATAATGGAAAATGAATTAGCTCCTTCTCCGTTGGGTGTGATGGTTACCAATCCTGTATTGTCTTGTGTGATGGTAAACAATGCAGATACATTGGCTGGTCCTGCAGTTTCATTGATGAAATCTGCATTTCCATCTTCATTGTCAGAGCATGAAAAAGCAAATAAGATGAAGAAAAAGCTTAAAAAAAGATTTATATTTTTCATATTAGAAAGTTTTATAAAATTAATAGCCGGGGTTTTGAGGCCAACGATTGCCGGCTAATTCAATTTCAATAGAAGGTATTGGGAACAATTCGTTTTTTCCAGCAGAGAAACCAGTGATTTTTTCAGCAGCCTGCCCGGTTCTTACCAAGTCGAAGAAACGATGTCCTTCGCCCATAAGCTCTAATCTTCTTTCGTCCCAAATGGCTTGTGTCAATGCCGAACCGGATAATGAAAGATCACTAAGTCCGGCTCTTTGTCTGACGCGGTTGAGGTATAAACGAGCTTTTTCATCTCCTGAGCCTGAGCGATTAAAGGCTTCAGCCGCCATGAGCAACACATCAGCAAATCGAATGGATCTGTAATTGTTTGGGTTGGTCAAATTGGCATCGCCTGTGTTCAAATCGCCTTGTCTGGCAATGTATTTTCGGTTGTAAAAACCGGTGTGTTCAAATCCTTCCACAAAGGTTGCGCCGGTTTGTTCTGCCCAAGTGTTGATATTTAAAATGGCAACATCTCTTCGGATGTCCGATGGATTGTATGCGTCATAGGCTTCTTGGGTAGGAACGTTGAAGCTAAATCCGGAATCAAACAGAGGGCCGGAATAATTTCTAATTCCATTGAAACCAACGGCGACATTTCCTTCGCTACATTGCAAACAGCCAAATCCTGCGCCTTCTAAGTCTGAGTATTGAATTTCGAAAACAGATTCGATGTTGTTTTCTCCAACCGATTCAAATATGCTGTTGTAGTCAGCGACCAAATCATAAGGTCCGTCGTTGATAACTTCTTCCAAAATGGTCGATGCTTCTCCGAATTTATTTTGAAAAAGTAAGGCTTTTCCCAACAAGGCTAATGCGGCTCCTTTGGTAATTCTACCTTTTTGAGCTTGCGTATAAGGAAGATTGTCTGCTGCAAAACGAAGGTCTCGCTCAATCAAGTTGTAAACCTCTGATTTAGGAGCGCGATCGATGGAAGTTTCTTGTCCAAATTGAATTCTTTTGTCTTCGGAAAGCGGAACATCTCCAAAAAACTTGACCAGTTCAAAATAGTAATAAGCTCTGAGGAACCTGTTTTGCGCCAGGATTTGATTTTTGTTCGGAAAATCTACCTTATCCTTAAATTCCATCATAAAATTGGTTCGGTTGATGCCCGCGTACATCCAATTCCAAAGATCTCTCAATTGTTGGTTCACAGGAGTTTGCGTCATATCGTCGATTTCCTGAAAACCGGGAACATCAACGGCACTTTCGCCACCCGCCAAGGTGTTGTCTGAGGCCATTTCACCTATCATCACATTAACATAGGTTGCCTGCAACAAGTCGTAGGAGCCAATCAAAGCTTCTTGAAAATCTGATTCTGAGTTGAAAAAACTTTCTGAGTCGATGACAAAAGCCGGATCTTCCTGCACAAAATTATCTGAGCAAGCAGACAATGCCAGACCGAGAAATGTAACTGCTATGTATTTATTCATTTTTAATTTCATGGTTATAGCTATTAAAAGTTCAAATTAATTCCGAAAATATAAGAACGAGGTGTCGGGAAGAATCCTGGATCGATACCGCCTCCTACGGGAGCACCGCTCGAAATAGCAGGGTCAAATCCCGAATAATCGGTGAATGTGTATAAATTGTTTACTTGCGCATAAAGTCTGAAATTACTGATTTTAGCTTTCTGCGTAATTGATTTTGGAATGGTATAACCCAATTGGATGGTTTGGATTCTCAAGAAATCGCCGTCTTCTACAAAGAAATCAGAGAAAAGTGTGGAGCTTGTAGCACCTGTTGTTACCAAAGGTTGCGAATTTGATGTTCCCGGACCTGTCCATCGGTTTAGAAAAGCGCGATTTTTGTTGGTCAACGGTTGGTTTCGTTCAAAATTTCTGACAATTTCGTTTCCTGCTTGACCAAAAGCACTGGCGGAGAAATCGAAGTTTTTGTATTCCAAAGACAGGTTAAAATTGAAGGTAACATCGGGAATTGAACTACCGATGTCTGTCCGGTCATTGTTGTCAACTACGCCATCTTTGTTGATGTCAACGAATCTGATTTCACCCGGTCTCGCATTGGCTTGTGTAGCATGTGCGTCCACTTCCTGTTGGTTTTGAAAGACACCATCTGTTTTGAGCCCGAAAAAATAGCCAAGTGGTTTTCCGGCTTGCATGCGTGAAGGAGCTTCTTGGCCAACGCCAAAGCTTCCTCCGGTAACAAAACCCACATCGTTGTTAACCGAAAGGACTTCGTTTTCAAGTGCGGTAAAATTGCCGCCAACCGTAATTTTTAAATCTTTGGTGATGTTGGTTTTGTAATTTACACTGAACTCGACACCGCGGTTGCGCACAGAACCAGCGTTTATGAAAGGGGGTGCACTTCCCGGCGCAGATGATCCGATGATTCCAGATACCGGCGCTTCGAGCAATAAGTCGCGGGTGGTTTTTCTGAAGAAATCTGCCGTAATATCAAAGTTTTTGAGCAATGTCAAGTCGAAACCTATGTTGAGCTGATCTTGTTCTTCCCAACGAATATTTGGATTGGGAATCCTACCAACTGCTTTACCGTTGATCAATTGGTCGTCAAATACGGCGGTAGCTTCACCCGAAAGTAATGAGCGGAAAGTGTTTGCAACAATTCGATCGTTACCCAACACCCCAAAACTACCACGTAATTTCAAGAAATTAACGATGTCGTTGTCCTGCAAGAAGGATTCTTCCGTGACTACCCATCCGAGTGAGCCCGAAGGAAAATAGGCAACGCTTTCATTAGGACCGAAATTGCTTGAAGCATCTCGGCGGAGCGAAAATGAGAATAGGTATTTGCTGCTGTAGTTGTATTGAAATCTTCCAAAATAAGAAACCAATCGCTCTTCAAACTGTCCATTTCCGAAGCTTTCATCGGCTAAGTTGTTGTTTGTCAGTGATAAATCTGCAAATTTATAGCTGTTGTTTGGTACGTCAAATCCGGTTGCATTGAAAAAGTCGCCGTGATTTTTGAAAACAGTTGTACCCGCGGTTACTTCTACATTGTGATTTTCATAAAAAGTGTTTTTGTAATTGATAAAAGCATCCCAAGTATAATCGTTGAAATCATCTTTTATCTCGGTCACACTGCTTCTTGAATTATTGAATACTTTTCCCGATCCAAAGAATGCAATCGGGCTAAAAGATTTTGATTTCGATAACGAGTAGTTAAATCCAAATCGTGTTTCGGCACTCCAATGATCATCCAGTTTGAATTTCAATCCGGTTGTTCCGTTTACCTTGTTGGTATTGCCTTCATTAAAGGTGTTGGCAATCTGCGCCAACGGGTTGATAACTTCGTTTCCGAGGCCTTCTGCGAGCGTGAAATCACCGTTTTCGTCTCTAACCGGAAGCAGTGGCGACATGTTGAGCGCGTTGAACAAAACAGATCCGAGACCACTTTCGTTGATGGTTTTTCGTTTGGAGTTGGTGTAAAAAAGGGAGGTGTTGAAAGTGAAATACTTGGAAAGTTCTGTGGTAAAACTCAAACGCGAAGTAAATCGGTCGAAGTTTGATTTATCTCTGGCAACGATACCGTCTTGCGTGAGATATCCCGCGCCTAAGGAATAAGTTGATTTTTCACTACCTCCAGATACAGAAATGTCTTGGTTAAAAATGGGTGCAGTTTCAAACACCTTGTCTTGAAAATCAGTTCCTTTTCCGAATGATGAAACATCATTAAAAAGGGGGGTCTGACCTGCATTGGTTCGAGCTTCGTTGATAAGCAAGGCATATTCGGTTGCATTGAGTACCGGAAGTTTTCGAGGCGTTTCCTGAAACGCAACATAAGAATTAACCGCAAAAGTAGCTGCTGTATTTTTCTTACCTGTTTTAGTTGTAATGAGAATAACACCATTTGCGGCTCGAGTACCATATATTGCTGCGGATGCATCTTTTAGAGTCGTGATGCTTTCGATGTCGTTCGGGTTGAGATTGGTCAGCGCATCTTCAGTGATGTTGCCGTCAACAACTATGAGTGGTCGGTTGTTGCCGTTGCTACTGATTCCCCGGATGCGAATGTTTAAAGAACTTCCCGGTGAACCTGATGAAGGAATGATTTGAACACCTGTGCTTTGTCCCTGCAGTGCATCTTCAAAACGGAGTGGCTTGAGTGCCGCAATGGTTTCGGCGTTGACAAGGTTGACCGCCCCGGTAACTTCCTTTTTGGCTTGCGTACCATAACCGATGACTACGACCTCGGAAAGTGCCTGGGTGTCATCTTCCAATTGTACGCTGATGTTACTTGAACTTACCGTCAGTTCAATCGTCTTAAAGCCCAAATAGGAGAAAATCAAAACATCTCCTTGCTTTACGTTGTCTAAGATGAAGTTGCCATCAAAATCTGTGTTGGTTCCGTTTGTGGTATTTTTTACCAAAATATTCACACCCGGAAGCGGTGTGCCGCCATTGACAGCTGTCACGTTACCCGTGATGCGGCCGTTTTGGGCATGGGCAATAAGTCCTCCGAATAATAAAACGAGAATCAGTAATACATTTTTTTTCATTCGATTTGAATTTTAAAAATCAATAGATATAATTTCGAATAGGATTCTGATGTTTAAGGGAAATTTGACCCAAGCAGAAATTTGACCTATCTCGATTTGTAAATCTATTGTATCCAATCGAAGGTTGCGAAAAAGCCACCACAACAAAAAATATACAGCGTTTTAGCAATGCTTAATTGTCTGTCAATAATGCTATTTTAACATAGTATTCACAAGGCTTGACAAGTGTTAAGTTTGTCAAAACAAAAGGAGGTGAAGTGTGCCGAATCCTTATCGAAAACGTTTTAGTTGAGGTAATGTTGAGGTGAAATTAACAAATGTTGAGGTGGCTTAGAGGCTTAAAATGTAAGAACTAAGGCTTTCATTGTGGTCTAAGTCTAATTTTTTGCGCAAACGATACCTTTTTATTTCCATGCTTCGGACAGAAATATTGAGCAATGGCGCGATTTCTTTGGAAGAAAGATTGAGTTTCAGATAAGTGCAAAGACGTAGGTCGTTTGTGGTCAGGTTGGGGTGTTTTGCTTTCAAATTGTTTAAAAAATCTTGTTCCGCACGATTGAAAACAGATTCAAATACCTCCCAATCTTCGTTTTCATTTTGATTTTTTTCTATAAATTTCAACAGTGATTTAACTTCAGCGGGATTGCTAATCTTTTTTATTTCTTTTTTAAGGTTGTTGAGTAACTCATTCTTTCTGATTAAATTGACGGTTGTGTTTTCAAGTTCTTGACTTTTCTGCGCAATGATTTGATTCAGTTGATCCGTTTTTAACGTATTGATTTGCTGTTCATTGATTTTTTTGATTTCCTCTATCTGTCGTTTTTTATCTTCCAGCAAATGATGTTGCTTTTTTTGATAATGATTTTTATAAGATTTATGAACCAAATAAACCATTAAAACGACCAAGATTATATACCAAAAAATGCTGTAATTTGAGAGATACCAAGGCCTGTTAACCGTGAAAGGATAGCTGACGGTATTGGAAGAAACATGATCGCCAATTCTGGCTTTGACTTCTAAATTGTAATTCCCAAAAGCAAGTTTGCTAAAATTCAAACTGCTGCTTAAACTCCAATCTGACCATGCTTCGGACGCCCCGAGTCTGTACTGATAGACAGTTTTAAGGGTGGGATTCAAATTGGGAACACTGAAATTAAAACGGATGTTACCAAAGTCAAAATCTGTTGAAAAACCCTTGGTTATCGAATGTTTGATTTCCTTATTGTTCTTGTCTGTGCTGCTGACAGAGGTCAAAAAAACGTCGAAATCTCCACGCTGATCCGAATCTTTGGGTAAAATAATATACCCTGTTGAACTGCCAATAATGTAGTTTTTAGAATCTAGTTTTTCAATATTTTCAAAACCACTCATCGTTTTTCTAACCTCTTGTGGCAGTTTATATTTTTTCAAATTAAGGTTGCCGGACAAATAATCCGGAGCTAAAACGGAAACATCTTGGTTGTTGAACTGCCACAATTCGCGGTTGTCAATTAAGTTGAGCTTGCCGGATTGATAATTGGTCGAATCTGATAATTCACTGTAAATTTTATTGTAAACAAATTTTTGCGAAGAGTAGTCATAGTTGTAAATACCTGTTTTATCGGCATAAATAATGTCGTTTTTGTATTTTATCAACCCGGAATTTTTTTGTTTTCGGTCTTTGAAATTGTTTTCAACAACCTTTGCCGATTCAAATTTATCGTCAATTTTTAATTGATAAACCCCTTTGTATTCGTGATTTATCCAAATATTTCGCAATGAATCAATGGCTACAAATCGTGCAGAAATGTCAAAACCTTTGATGTTGTTTCTGAACTTCCATGCTTGGTCAGTTTTTTCGAAAATGCTTAAACCTTTGAATGTACCGGCCAGCATCAAGTTTGGTTTGCCAGGAATTTTTTCGAAAGTCCAAACACCGGTTTCTTTGTATATAAGGGAAGCTTTGTCATCCACTATTTCAAAGCATCCTAAATTATGACCACAGTATAGATTGCCGTCAATCTCAAACAAACTCCAAACCTGACCTTTGGTGTTTTTAATCAAGTGAAATTCGTCAGCCGTGTTCAGGCTCTTGAAGTACAAACCCTGATTGGTTCCGATATAGAGTTTATTTTTAAAAACCTTGGTTGCATATACAGTGCCCAAAACACCATTCAAATCGTTGTAATACAAGATGTCCGATTGGTTGTTTACCACGTTGATGCCTATATCCAAACCCAGCCAAATATTGTGTTTATTATCTTCGAAAACAGACAGAACGGTGTTGTTTGACAGGCCGTTGTCGATATTGAGGGTTTCTTTTAGTTTTCCTTCATTGTCTAAGGTAGCAAAGCCGTTTGCAATCAATCCCAGCG
>PHDQ01000084.1 GCA_002841025.1 Bacteroidetes bacterium HGW-Bacteroidetes-13
TTTTATTTCTTTCAAAACATCGTTTACGAAAGCCTTTTGCAGCTTCCATAAAATGTGCATGATTTCTTCTTCTTTGGCAGTTAATTTTTGCATGACGGATGATATTTGACACAAACATATAACTTATATTTTAGTTATACAACTATAAAACACGTTATTTAACGAATTATTTAGTTTTCGTTCTATAATATTTGAATGTTCAATCTGTCCGAACTCGAAAGTTTTTATAACTCGATGCCGCGGATATGTCCACTCAAAACGGAAAGATAAAATAGTTTCTTTGCAATAGATTTATTTCAGTTCTGCTCGAAACTATGCAGTGTTGAGCAGTGAATTGGTTATTAAGTTGTTAAACTTGTTTTGAAGTCGGTTGCTGGTAAGAATTGCATGCCGAATTATCGGTGTTGTGCTATCGGGTGGAGCAGTATTAGCACATTTTTTTCACCTAATCAACGCTCTCGCCATTCCCAAAACCAAATCAAATTGTTCGTCTTTGGTCAGGTTTGAGTTGTCGATGACAATGGCATCCGGGGCTTGTCTGAGTGGCGATTCTTCGCGGGTTGAGTCAATTAGATCGCGGTGTTTGACGTTTTCTAACACTTCTTCAAATGTTATATTCCGCGTGGTTGCGCGCATTTCGTCGAATCGCCGTTGCGCCCTGATTTCAGGAGCGGCCGTCATAAAAATTTTGAGCTCTGCTTCCGGGAAAACCACTGTGCCGATGTCTCGCCCATCCATCACAATGCGTTTTTGTTTGCCCATTTCGTGTTGTAGTGAAACCAATTTTTTGCGAACTTCCGCAAGCGTCGCCACTTGGCTTACCTGTTGAGAAACTGTCAAATTCCTGATTTCATCGGATACGTTTTGCCCATTCAAATACATATCAGCCAAACCTTTTTCTGGATTGAAAACAAATTTAAGTTCCAAATCGGGCAGGGTAGTGATGAGTTTTTTTTTATCCAAGATGTTGTCTTTCAAAAAGCCCTGTTGTATTGCGTAAAGCGTGACGGCTCTGTACATGGCTCCCGTGTCGATAAATACATATCCGAGTGCATTGGCCAAGCGTTTGGCTAAGGTGCTTTTTCCAGTAGAAGAATGGCCATCGATGGCGATGATGATATCAGGCATGTTATAAGAAGATGTTTAATCCGAAAAAGCTCGAATTAACGGCAGTTGTGTATTTGGCAAAGGTATAACTAAACTTGAGATTGTTAATCTTCAAACCAAATCCGGCAGAAATACCCGCAAACGAGCGGCTTTCTACAAATCGAAGTTCTTCTCCTCTACGGAAGTTGTAACCCACCCGAAGGTTGATGGCACTTTCGGGGAAAAACTCCGCTCCCATAACCAAATGTCTAAAGGCGTTGTTGACAAAAGACACATCGCCGTCCACCACGTTGTCGCCCACACCCTGGTTGTTACGTTCGGGGTTTTCGAATGTCAAATCCCATTGTTGCAAGTTTTCCAAAGTCAAATGCCAACGGAAAGGAAGGCTGTACAGTTTTTGCGAAATACCAAAGATTACTTCCAGGGGAAGGTCTTCTCTGCGATCGTCAAATTTGGTAAACTGTATCCCGAGGTTGCGGACGGTCAATGCCATGTTTACACCCCAACGATCGTTGACATAAATCAGCCCTAAATCTACCGCACCACCAAACGAAGTAAACTCTTCCAATTTAGATGAAATCAGTTTGACATTGGCACCGACGTAAAGGTCAGTCCAAGGGATATTGCGCGCATAACCCATCGAAAAAGCGACTTCATTTCCTTTGAAATCATTGGTAAACTCACCGTTGATGTCCCGACCTTCAAAAGTCCCGTAATTGATATAAGTTACCCCGGCATGAAACGTTTCAACATGTCTGTCGTAAGTGAAAGCATACGAAGCAGAGCCGTAAGTGACATCGCCGATGTAGTTGACAATGTTCAGCCCGATTTGGTTGCCCATTTCCACGTTGATCGATGCAGGGTTAAAAAGCGGTTGGTTGACATCGTCGTCGTAGTTGGTAATCACTTTTCCGCCCAAGGCAGCTTGTCGCGGAGATGAAATTAGATTTAAAAATTCGTAGGTACTTCGCCCACCCACTTGCGCAAAAAGCATTTGCGTAAGTAGTAAACTCAGGAAAGTTGCGTAAAATTTTTGCATGTTGGCAAATTAACGAATCTTTTAGAAAACGATGGGTAACCGCTATTATTTTGTCTCATCAAATTTAGGTTTGAGCGATGCGTTTAAGGAAGCATTCAAAAAGTAATCATAAAACATCCAGTATTTTTTCCATGGTCATTCCGCGTGAGCCTTTGATGAGAATTTCACTTTCGCTAACCGGATTGTGTTTCAAATATTCCGATGCCTCGCTCAGTGATTTGAATTTTTTGATGTTTGGTCGCTCGGGAAAAGTCTGATAAAAATCTTTACCGACCAAAACGGCGATTTTCGGATTGATTTCTGTCACGTAATCTGCAATTTTTTGATGTTCTTCCAGACTTGTTGAGCCTAATTCAAACATGTCTCCCAACACGATAACTTTTTGTGTCGAAGTCGATTCTGCAAAATGGTCTAAAGCCGCTTTCATGCTCGATGGATTGGCATTGTATGCGTCCAAAATGATTTGGTTTGAATTTTTTTCTATGATTTGCGAACGATTGTTTTGAGGTAGATAAGTTTCGATGGCAGCTACAATTTGTTGATTGGCAACGCCAAAGTGCTTTCCGATGGAAACGGCAATTGCCATGTTGTATAAATTGTATTCCCCGATGAGCTGACTGCGAATGATTGTTTCATCAAATGAAACGACCAGTGAAGGTTTTTTTTCGAGAAGAGAGATTTTCAAATCGGCATTTTCATCTTTTTTTGAATATAAAAATCGATTTGCGTATTTTGTTTTTTCCATTTGAATCGAATCGTCGGCATTGACAAACAACATTCCTTGCTGTTGGATGATAAAATCATAGAGTTCCGATTTCCCTTTGATGACTCCTTCTACACCGCCAAATCCTTCCAAATGCGCTTTGCCGAAATTAGTAATCAGCCCGTAGTTGGGTTCGGCAATCTTGCAAAGCTGGGCAATTTCTCCTTGGTGGTTGGCACCCATTTCTATGATGGCAATTTCGGTTGAGTCGTCCATGTTGAGGAGCGTGAGCGGCACACCCAGATGGTTGTTGAGGTTTCCCTTGGTAGCAACAGTTTTGAAGGTTGTTGATATAACGGCAGCGATGAGTTCTTTGGTGGTGGTTTTTCCGTTGCTGCCGGTGAGTGCAACAATCGGGATGTCGAATTGTTTTCGATGGTGATTGGCTAAGTCTTGCAAAGTTTTCTCTGAATTTTCAACCAAAATCGTCCGTTTGTCTATATAAAACTCCGGTTTGTCAATCACGGCAAAGGATGCACCTTTTTCAAGCGCAGCTTTTGCGTATAGATTGCCGTCAAAATTTTCTCCTTTAATGGCAAAAAAGAGTTGATTTTCCTCGATTTTCCTCGAATCAATGCTGATACCTTTTGACTTTTTGAAAAGTGAATAGAGTGTTTGGATATTCATGGTATAAAAAAGCCCCAAAAGAGGGGCATTTTAAAAATTTAGATATAACAAATTTTATTTTCTAGCTACTTTACGTTTGCTTTTGGTTTTTGCACCCACTCTTGACATAGCCAATCTGAAACCAATATAGTCTGTTGCCATATCTTGTGGGAAGAATCTTCGCTGAGAAGGGTCTAGCCAATAAGCTCTGTCTTTCCACGAACCACCTTTATAAACTCTTGCTTCGTTGCTGATGAGTGTTGTTCGGGCGTTTGAATCATCGTAAGAAGGTGTGAAATTTCCCAAAGAATCACTTTTGGAAACATTTTCCGGGGAATTGTACATTCTTCTTCCTTCGTTCATGGCTCTGTAATATCTGCTGGACATTTTGTCACCATCGTTGTAGTCTCTGTTATCACTTTCGGTAAAGTTATTTCGGAGATAAACATCGTTTCCGTTGATGGGCACTTGTGCAATTTCACCCGGTAAATTTCTGGCGACAATTCTTCCATTGCTCAAGGTGTCATAGGCGATGGTTTGCGGAGTTATCAATACGACTTTTCCATCTTTACCAATCATGTTTTTGTAATAAACATTTCCACGGTAATAATTGAAATCGTTCATTTTGTCATCTACGATGGGTCTGTAAACATCGGCGACCCATTCGGATACGTTTCCAGCCATGTCATACAAGCCGTATTCGTTTGGAGGAAATGATTTTACTTTCGCGGTGATGTCTGCACCATCGTCTGAGAATTCGGCGATTCCGCCATAGTCACCTTTACCTTGTTTGAAGTTAGCCAATTGGTCACCTCGATTGGATCTTTTGAGTGACCGAGTTGAGGATCCAGTCCAAGGATATTTCTTTCGACCCAAATAGTTGTTGTACAATCTGATTTCACTAAGTCCAACTGCTGCAAATTCCCATTCTACCTCTGTTGGAAGACGATATTCTGGCGATAATACGCCACTTGATTGACTTGCATAACTTGGCAAAGTGTCTTTTCTGGAGCGTCTTCTGCCTTGCAATTTATCGGTGTCACCACCATACACAAGACTCGGAGCGTTCAGGTAAGTTTGGGTGCTAAAAAGACTGTCTGCCGAGCGGGCTTCTTGTCTTGCTCCTTTGGTCAAATAACCGTTTTTTTCTAAGAAAAGTTGGTTGACCATATCTGTTCTCCATTTGGCAAACTCAACTGCTTGAATCCAATTCACGCCTACCACCGGATATTCTCCATAAGCAGGATGACGCAAATAATTGTTGACCATTACTTCGTTGTATCCCAATCGGTTTCTCCAAACCAAAGTGTCTGGTAGCGCGCCGTTGTAGATGTTTCTGAAATTCGGGTCGTTTGGGTCAAACACAGTTTTCAAGTATTCCAAGTATTCCAAATACATTTTGTTGGTTACTTCGGTTTCATCCATGTAAAAAGATTGAACATGTTGTTGCGAAGGGGCATTGTTCCAATCGTGCATCACATCATCTTGTACACTTCCTTTGGTGAAAGTTCCACCTTCCACAAAGGTCATGCCGGGTGGTGTAGGCTGTTCTGTGTATTTGGTATTGTAGTTAAAATAACCGTTCGGATCGTTGATTCTCCATCCGGTCGCACGTGAAACGTTGGCGTTGTCTTTGTTGTTCTTGCAACTGTAAAACGTTGAAAATACTACAATTAACGCGAAGTTTAACAAAAGTGTCTTTTTCATAAATCGAAAGTAAAATAGGTAAATTTGGTCGTGCAATATAATAATTATGATTCAAATTTCAATTAATTGTATAAAGTCGTTTTAAAGGGACTTTACGGCTTATTTAACGTTTTAATTTTATTATTATTTTACAAATGTATATTTATGATAAAATATTTATAATATTGAATTGTGAATTACGTTTAAAAGCATGATGAAGAAAATTACAATTGTCATTATTTATTTTATGTTCCATATTTCATGGGCTCAAAATCAGCATTATGAAATCAAATGGGAAACAGCATCCTTTTATTCAACCCAATACAAATCATTTAACATTCCGCATTTCAATGACAATCAATTTGCGTTGAATGATGACATGACGGTCTCGTTCACCACACAGTGGCGGGAAACGAGCGTTATAGACCCAAATTCGGTGCGATTAAACAACGTAGTTTATCAAAGTATCTCTAAAGAAGAATTGGGAGATTTATCGGCTTCTGCCATGCCAAATTCGCCCAATCAGACTATCCAAATGGCAAAAGGAAGAGATGTTTCTTATGCAATTCTTTCGCTCTTTCCCATCATTAATGACAATGGTCAATTCAAGAAAATAATTTCTTTTGATGTTTCCTATTCTTTTGCGGCGCGCAACAGTGCAGCTTTTGTAAGAGGAGCAGCAAACAGTGCTTCGGCTCTGAATGTTTTATCCAATTCTGTCCTCGCACAAGGTAATTTTTACAAGTTTTACGTCGATAAATCCGGTATTTTTAAAATCACAAGGCGTGATTTGCAAAATATGGGATTGAATGTCTCGCAAATTGATCCAAGAAAACTCAAAATTTACGGCAACGGCGGTAAAATGCTACCGCTCTTAAACAGTATTCCAAAACCGATTGATGTGACTGAAAACGCAATCTTTGTTTCGGGACAAGACGACGGGAAGTTTGACAACAATGATTTTGTTTTGTTTTATGCCCAAGGACCTCACAATTGGACACCGGAAAGCAATACAAACATCAATTTATATACCGATGAAATTGCCTATTTTATCACTGCTGATGGTGTTGATGGGAAACGGATTCAGGAAGCAGTCCAACCCACAGCTTCCCCTACATTAATAGTTGACACCTTTGACGAGTTTCAATTTCACGAGAAAGATATAGTCAGTGTCGCCAATGTAGGCAGAGAATGGCATGGCGAAAAATTTGACATCAATAACGAGCAAATCTTTTCATTTGACTTTCCAAATTTGGTACTTTCCGACCCAGTCAAAATCAGGATAAATGTAGCTGCCGCTGCTGACAACATCACTTCTATGGATTTGAATGTCAATGGACAAGTAGTTTCAACCCTCTCTTTTTCGGCCATCAACGACCCGACTGTCGGTTCAGGAAACACATTCAATGGCAATTTGACACTCAATTCGGGAAAGATTGATGTCAAACTTACCTATAACAACAATGGCAATCCGACAGGTATTGGTTTTCTCAACTACATCAATGTGGAAGGGACTTCAAAATTGACCGCGGCACGAAAGCAGTTTACATTCGTCAAAAAATCAACAGCAACACTCGGCGGCGTGGCAGAGTATCAGATTGATAATGCGCAAAGCGTTTCGCAAGTTTGGGATGTGACGGATATTTTTAATGTACGAAGTTATACAAATACCAATCAAGCTGTTTTTTCCTTCAAATCAGCTATGGGATCTGAAAAAACATTTGTTGCTTTTGTTGATGCTGATGCGTTTTCACCCATCGTGAAGAGTCGAAGCAAAATTGCCAATCAAGATTTGAAAGGAACCATTTTTCTCAATTCGCAAAGACAATTTGAAGATTTCGATTACCTGATTGTCGCACCTGATTTTTTGTTGTCGCAAGCACAACGATTGGCAGACTTTCACAGCAACACGACGGGTATTAAAGCAAAAGTAGTGTCACTTCAACAGATTTACAACGAGTTTAGCACCTCAAATCAAGACATAAGCGCCATCCGAAATTTTATCAGATATATCTACCAAAACGCATCTGCCCCCGATAAAAAGTTAAAATACATCTGTCTATTCGGCGACACTTCTTTCGATTATAAAAATAGATTGGAAAACAACAACAACACGGTTCCGACCTTTCATGCATTATCGAGTTTTTCGCTGACAGGCTCTTTTATGTCCGATGATTTCTATGGATTGATGGACGACAACGAAGGCAGCGTGCTCAACACCGATAAAATCGACATTGCAATTGGGCGTATAGTTGCCGATACGCCTGACTTGGCTGCCGGGATGGTTGATAAAGTTATTCGTTATCACGATAAGAAAAATTTTGGCAGATGGCGAAATAATTTCACCCTGCTTTCTGATGATGTCGATGCAAACTGGGAAGGAATAATCCAAGAAAGTTTAGACAAATTGGGAAACGATATCGGGGTCAATAAGCCATTCATCAACATAGGTAAAATACACTCCGATGCCTTTTTGCAAGCAACCTCTGCCGGTGGTGAGTTCTATCCGGCTGTAAATGAAGCTATTCAGAATTCTTTGGAATCAGGGACGGTCGTGTTTAATTATTTTGGCCACGGCGGCGAAGCAGGTTTGGCACGAGAGCGTTTTATTACACAAACCGATGCCAAAAATTTTACCAACAAAGACAGACTTCCGGTTTTTGTAACCGTAACCTGCGAATACACCCGGTTTGACAATCCGCTCAGACCCACGGCCGGAGAATTTACTTTTTGGAACAAAAACGGAGGCGCATCCGCATTGATTACAACGACTCGTCAAGTATTTGTGCAGTTTGGATTGGAGTTCAACAACGTCTTGCAAAAATATCTTTTTTCCTTTGGTTCCGATGATTTCCCTACACTTGGCGAAGCATTGATGTTGGCCAAAAACGAATTTAACAACAACCAAAAAAGAGTGGTGTTTTTGGTAGGAGATCCCGCGCTAACATTGGCAGTTCCAAAACCCAACATCAGGCTGACTGCCATCAATGACAAACCTTTTGGCACTGTCAATGATACACTCAAATCGTTGAGTAAAATAAAATTTTCAGGAGAAGTGGCAAACCCTTCCGGACAGTTGATTAACGACTTCAATGGAACGGTTTTCGTAACGGTTTACGACAAGAAAGTTCAACGCCAAACCCTAGCGAACAACAACATCCGCGACGTATTTGGCCAAATAATCAGATTGAATTTTGAAACCTTGGGCGAAATTATTTACCGCGGAAAAGCTTCTGTCACCAACGGTTTGTTTGATTTTGAATTTATTGTCCCGCGTGATATACGGGTGCCGATAGGGAAGGGAAGAGTAAGTTTTTACGCGGAAAGAGATGTTGCACTCGAAGATCGCACCGGATTCAGTGAAGATATATTGGTGGGAGGAATCAACCTCAATGCGCCGGCTGACAACCAAGGCCCGGCGATGAAACTTTTTTTAAATGACGAAAATTTTGTTTCCGGCGAAATCACCAATCAATCGCCTTTTGTTTTGGTATTTTTGGAAGATGAAAGCGGAATTAATACAGCTTCCGGCATCGGTCACGACATAGTCGCCATACTCGATGGTGATGAAGCCAATCCATTCATCATGAACGATTTTTACGAAACTGAATTGGATGATTTCACCAAAGGCCGTGTGCGTTTTCCACTGAGAAATATTCAGCCCGGCTTACATACCCTTAAAGTGATTGCTTGGGATGTTTACAACAATTCGTCAATGACCGAAATACAATTCGTCGTAGCCGGCGATGATGAAATAAAAATCGAAAACGTTCTAAACTATCCCAACCCTTTTATCAATTTCACAGAGTTTTGGTTTACCCACAACCGTCCGTTCGAACCGCTCGAAGTACAAGTTCAGGTATTTACCATAACGGGTAAAGTCGTTTGGACGAAAAATCAAATTGTAAACACCGAAGGTTTCCTTTCAAGAGAAATTACTTGGGACGGGAGAGACGATTTTGGCGACCGAATTGGTAAAGGTGTGTACGTTTATAAACTTACCGTGAAATCTACCCTAACCAACAAAAAAGTTGAGAAAATCGAAAAACTTGTTATTTTATAATTAAAACCTATTTTTGTCAACATCAATTTGAATCCATGAGAAACCTATTAAACATCGCAATTGCCCTGCTCCTTTTCAATTATTCATATTCACAAGACTCCAGGGTAATCACCACGGGTGTACCATTTCTCTTGATAGCTCCCGATGCCCGCGCTGCCGGTTTGGGTGATCAAGGAGCGGCCACTTCTCCGGATGCTTATTCGCAATTTTGGAATCCGTCGAAATACGCGTTTGCGTCTGCTAAACAAGGCTTTACAGTTAGTTACACACCCTATCTCAGTGATTTGGTCAACGATATTTTTCTGGGAAGTGCATCCTATTTTAATCGGATAAACGAACG
>PHDQ01000085.1 GCA_002841025.1 Bacteroidetes bacterium HGW-Bacteroidetes-13
TAATTGTAAAGTTCTCGATACGTTTTATTAAAAAAAGCTATCGCATTTTTCAATAAAACACGCGAACAGACGAAATTTGTGTCGCATTTTTCATTAGACCGAATAGTCCCTAAAATCTTTGGAATTATCACCTTTAATGATTTATTCCTCCGATGTATTTGATTCTAAAAAAGTCTTCGCCTTGACTTGAAAAAAATCCATCAATTTCAGTTGATCAAAATCCTTCCTTAAAAAGGTTTTAAACTCATCATCCTGGGTACAATAATCCAAAAAAGCGTTTAATTGATTTTCTTCTATTCCATAGGCTATTTTAAAATAACCGGCATAGTAATTTTTCTTTAAAGCAAAAACCTTTTCATCATATTCCATTAATTTTTTAAGGTTCTTATATCTTTTAAGCTTCCCATTAAATGAATAGACAATCAAACTGAGAAAGTCAACTCTCATCATGTGTATTTGCTTATCAAGCAAACTTAATTCATCAAACTTGTTTTTCCCTTTATTTGGAAGAACCACATTTTTATTGAGTTTATCCGTTGTGTCATCGTAAAAATCCTTCCCGGTCATCGAAACTTTACGCTTGTTTTTATCGGCAATATAATAGGTGTCTGAATTTGTTTGACTTTTGACAGTTTTGATGTCCTCGGAAACGGTTGGTTTAAAAATTACATTTTTATAGACTGTATCCTTTTCGATTTTTCTTTCCTGGGAGAAGGCTGAAAAAAATGAAATCAATAAAAATCCCATAAGAAGTGTTGAATTTTTTATGGAATCTAAATCACTCATTTTTATCTTTTGATTTTTATTTCCCGATGATATTCCGGGCTATGACCAATTTTTGTATTTCTGAGGTACCCTCCCCGATGGTGCATAACTTGGAGTCGCGGTAAAATTTCTCTACCGGAAAGTCTTTGGTAAATCCGTAACCGCCAAATATTTGAACAGCATCGGACGAGATGGACACACATATTTCGGATGCAAAGAGTTTGCTCATGGCACCCAATTTGGTCATTTTTTCGCCTTTATTTTTTAGAAATGCCGCTTTGTGCAACAAGAGTTCGGCGGCTTCAATCTGTGTTGCCATGTCTGCCAACTTGAATGAAATGGCTTGAAATTGGTTGATGGGCTGACCGAATTGTTCTCTTTCCGAAGAATATTTTAATGCAGCTTCATAAGCTCCTTTGGCAATTCCTAGCGAAAGTGCTCCGATGGAAATGCGTCCGCCGTCTAAAATTTTCATCGACTGAATAAATCCGTCTCCAATTGCTCCTAAAACTGCATCGTCTGAGACAAAACAATCCGAAAAAACCATTTCGGCTGTTTCGGACGCACGCATGCCTAATTTATTTTCTTTTTTTCCGGATGAAAAACCGGGTGTTCCTTTTTCGACTACAAAAGCAGTCATTCCGTGAGAATCTCCTTTTTCACCCGTGCGTGCTATGACAACAGCTACTTCGCCACTTTTGCCGTGTGTGATAAAGTTTTTGGTTCCGTTCAAGACCCAGCCTCCGTCTTTTTTGATTGCTGTGGTATTCATCCCGCCGGCATCACTTCCGGTGTTGTGTTCGGTCAATCCCCACGCACCCAACCATTCGCCGGATGCCAATTTTGGAATCCAACGTTGCTTTTGCGCATCATTTCCAAATGTAAATATATGGTTGGTGCAAAGTGAATTATGCGCAGCCACCGACAAGCCAATGGATGGATCAACTTTTGAAATTTCTTCGATTACGGCAATGTATTCGTGATAACCCAAGCCAGAACCGCCCAAGTTTTCGGGCATCAAAATTCCCATAAAACCCATTTTCCCCAATTCGGCAAAAAGCGCTCTTGGAAAGTGTTGGCTTTCATCCCATTCCATGACATGTGGAAGTATGTGTTGCTCGGCAAATTCCTTGGCCGAACCGGCTACCAAATTTTGGGTTTCGTTGATATCAAAATTCATCATAAAATCACAATTATTTAAGGTGCAAATATAAGGCAATTGACGGAAGTCGGTCGGCGGGAAAATCTTCAATTTTTGTTAATTCTTCTAAACTTTTAAATGTTCCATTGATCCGTCTGTAATCCAAAATTTTTCCGGCGAGTTTACCATTGATGTAAACGATTGATCGCAATTGGTCGTAGGTGGCTTCATTGATATCTATCTTTTCAATCGCGGGTTTTGTCAATACGGTAAATTTATCTAAAGTTCTTTTTACGACCACCGAATCCAAACCATACACATCGTACAACTGTGCATCGACCAAAAATCCACCCAATCGATTTCTAAAACTGATAATTCTTTCTGATAATTTATCCCCTATTCCGTTTATTTTTTTTAATTGTTCGGCATCGGCGGTATTCAAATCTACTTTTTTAATTGGTTTTTCGAAGGCGTTTTTTTCAATTTGAGAAGATGTTGAACTGATTTTTGTGTTCTTATTTATCCACTCGGGAAACTTAAAGGATGGGCTGATAACTTCAATTAACGAATCTGAAACTTGGGTTACTTCTTGAAATTCATCGACAGAATTTACAAATTTTCCCATGGCTCTGAATGTGTGAAGTCTGTCGATTTCTTCTAAAGACATGCCGAGCAAATAGCCCTTGTAGTCCGTGATAAAATTTGGATTGAATGGATAGATTGTGTCTTTTGGCGGTTCAATAGATTTCAACGAATCTATTTGTTTTTGAATCGCCGATATATCTTGCGGATGCTTTGAATTCGGTTGAAAATCGGTTTGTGAATTTACCCAAAAAAAGGCAAGCTGTACGATGACAATCAACACAGCCAAAATCAACAGACCGCTTCTTTGGTGTTTGTTGAACGCCAAAAAAGGGTTTTGCTTCAAAAAAGACATATCCTAAATCCGATTTATTAACTTACCTACCTCGGTTCATCGTCGTTTTCCGAATAGGAATCCGGCTCATCCTTTGGTGGCATGGTCAAAACTTTGTAAAAAAAGTAGGCTGTGAGGGAAATAATTGTTCCCTGAGCCAAAATCATCGTAATTAGTGCGCTTGTGTTCATAATGTTGCCCTCCCTTCTTTTCTGCGTTTAAGAAATGCCAAATAAACAATGCTTGAAATAAATAAAAACAATCCCAGCAACATGAATCGAGCAAATGAAATAAAGAATTTTTTGTCGTTTAATTTCTCTAAGGTGACTGCATCGGTAGCGGCTGCAATCTCTTGATTGAGTCCGGTAAATGCCAATTGATTGATAATCGAAGAATTGTCTAATGTCCAACCGTTCCCGGTGAAAAGCGCATGTAAATTTCCAGACCAATCATTGTTTAAAGGCGTAAACAACGCGCCTAAAAACACGATTAAGAGCAAAGTTGGCGTGATGTATTTGATAATGAATTTATAAATATTCGGTATCTTGATATCCGCACCTTCGTTGATTTCTCGCCATCCTTTGTCGATACCGAAAATCCATGAAAACACGATGGTTTCCAACAAAGCAAAAACGACCAAACTGACGGTGCCTGCCCAATAATCATATTCATCAAAAACGCCTTGATTGTAGAAAAATACTGTGGGAAGTCCCATCAAAAGCGCCAAGCCTCCGAAAGACCAAGCAGCTTTATTTCTGCCCCAGTCAAATTCATCGCGCATGAATCCCATCCATGGAGTTCCCATCGCCAAGGATGAGGTGATACCCGCAAAAAACAACAGGCCAAACCAAAACAATCCCGCCAAGGCAGCCAAGACAGTTCCCCATTGTTGGAATAGATACGGCATGGTTTGAAAAGCCATCCCGAAACCTGCATTTTTCATCACCCAATCTAAACCGAGATAACCGGCTGCAATTGGAATAACGACTGCACTTCCCAAAACTACTTCCACAAATTCGTTCATAAATCCTGCGGAAACGGAATTTAAAGCCACATCATCTTTCGACTTTAGGTAGGCTGCGTAACAGTGAATGGTTCCCATACCAACGGACAACGTAAAGAATATTTGTCCGGCGGCTGCCAGCCATACTTTTGGATTGGTCAATGAATCAAATTGTGGAGTCCAAAGAAAATTAATCCCGTCCCAAGCATTTGCGTCCGGAAACACATCCGATGCGCCGCTTGTACCTAAAGACAAGCCTCTGATTGCGAGGATTGCACCAAATAAGATAAGCAACGGCATTCCTATTTTGGCTACTTTTTCAATACCACCCAAGCCTTTGGAAAGGATGAAGGTATTTATGGCTAAACAGATAATGTAGAAAATGACCGCTTCGTAAGGAATTCCTGTGGTTGACTCACCGATAGTTACATAGGTGTTGAAAAATCCGGCAACTTCTCCCTGTGAAAGACCGTTAAAGGTTCCTACCAAAGAATGATAGACGTAAGACATGGTCCAGGATTCAATATAACAATAGTAGGAAACGACTGCTATGTTGGTGAAAATTCCAAAAACACCAATGTATTTCCAGACGCGGCCTTTGGCCATGGTGTCTAATATATAAGGTGTGCTGTGATTTCCGGTTTTCCCGCCGTAACGCCCGGAAGACCATTCAATAAAAAGCAAAGGAATTCCCATAATCAGAAAACAAACCAAATAGGGAATGATGAATGCACCTCCACCGTTTTGAACGGCTTGAACGGGAAATCTTAAAAAATTACCGAGTCCGACTGCGTTACCCGCCATTGCCAAGATGAGACCAACGCGTGAGCCCCAAGATTCTGTACTTTGTGCCATGAAGTTAATTTATATTTTAAAAACATTCCAAATATAAAAAAATGCTTCAATTAATAAGAATTTATTGTTACTAATAAAACATTTTATTTAAATATACTGATTGAATCTCACAGAGAAAACCACCCAACAACCTACCTGTCAGACTTTTCAAGCGATAGAACAAAAAAAAGACTCATTAGCATTTTGTGTAAATTCAAATGTTAAAAAGTTGATTTAGTTTTTCTATCTGTTCGGGTCTTCCCAGTACAATAATTCTGGAATTGATATCCAACTTGCTGTCCGGATCCGGATTGATGGTGTAAGTCCCGTCTTTTGATTTAAGTCCGATGATGGTGCAACCCGTAGTTTTTCTCAAATCCAAGTCGCGAATGGATTTAATTTCCAAGTTCCCCGGTAAATCTTTGATGCAAATCTCTTCAATGTTTACTGCGTTTTCCCCGACTATAGAGAGGGTGTCCAAAAATTCGGTCAAATCGGGAACGACTACCAAGGAAGCCATGTGATCTCCACCAATTTTATCGGGCATGATGACGTGATTGGCACCGGCGAGTTTCAGTTTTTTGAAAGAAGAGTCTTGCGAAGCACGACTGATAATGGTCATTTTAGGGTTGAGTTGTCTGGCAGAGAGCACCACAAACAAATTGTCGGCATCACTTGGCAAAGCGGAGATGAGAAAATCCGCGCGCTCAATTCCTGCTTTGTGAAGTGTTTCATCATCGCTGGCATCTCCCTTTACAACCAACAAACTTGTGTCTTGCCTATTCATCTGCACACCCTCCTCCTTTTCTATGACCACAAATTTCTTGTGATAACCCTTTAGCTTTTCTACTGCCTGTTTGCCGTTTCTTCCATAGCCACAAACGATGACGTGACGGGAAAGTTGATCCAATTCTTTTTGCATTTTTTTTGCCATTATATTATACAATGTATGCTTGCTGAAAATATATTCTGAAATTACTGTAAGCGAATATGCAATGATAATTAAACTACTAATAATCAGAAATATGGTGAATATTTTGATTTCATCACTATCTCCTACATATTCTTTAAATCCGACTGTTGCGACCGTTATTACGGTCATGTATAAGGCATCAATCCATGAGATGTCTGACAACAATTTATAGCCTATTGCTCCCCCTAAAAACAGGAAGATTAACAAACAAATCGCTATAAATATTTTCAGTTTAAAAAGTCGTATCATAAATCAAAAACGGAACATCGCTTGGTATAAACAAGATCTTTTAATTTCAGTAAAAAAGCCAAAGTCAGATATACACCAAACCACAATCCAACGGTTGCAAAAGAAATATAGATAAAAAAAAGTCGGACATTTTTTGCGCGCATCCCGATTTTATCTGCCACACGAGATGCCACTTCAAAACCGTGTTTTTCAAAAAAACTTCGGATGTTGTAAATCAAACGCATTGGGTTCATTTTTCAAATTCAAATGTAACAAAAAACCGCCATTTCGAAGACTTTTAAATTGGTTGTTTTCACTTTCTCCATCGATGGTTTTCAACAAAAAACCTATTTCTTCAACAAAAATGCGCCTATCTCACAATTCAGACATTTGTTGGGTGTGCAATATTCATTTTTAAGTTGAATAAGTGACTGACTTATCAGGGCGTTGGAATTTATTTTTTCGAGTATCTCAAAATTTTTAGTGATGCTGTTGTGTTCCGGTTCGATGGATTGGATGAGTTGTATCAGTGAATCGTTTTCGTTTTTTCCAATGCTTTGCAGGTAGGCGAATCGAATCGGTATAACCACATTGATAACCAACAAATCAATAAAGTTTTTCGAAATTGTTTTTTTTGAGTTTTTTGAAATTTTCCCAAATGTATAATGTGAATCCCAATATTCGGAAGCACAGAGCCTGAAAATTTGATAATATTCTTCGATGGATTTGGCATCGATAATTTTATCAAACAGTGAGGTGTGAATTGAAAACAATTGCGCCAATTGAGCCAGTCGAATGGTTGGAAAATTGGGTGGTCTCAATCTGAAAAATTGAGGTTTAGTCCAAAGATCGGGTTGTAATTGATGTTTGTGGGCTAAATATTTATAATCCTCTTTTAAGGCTAAAAAATAATTGTCTTCGCAATCTGTCTCCAACAATCCGGCTTGCCCGAAAAAGAGTGCTTCCAGTGATTGTAAATTATTTCTGTTCTTCCTGACAATCGAAAAATCAATTGTTTTTGCTATATTTTCAAAAGTTTCGCCGTTTACTTTCGAGCCGAAATATTTGAACAACAGCATGTACAAAACGGCTTCCCAGTTTTGAGATGACCTATTGAGCAAGCTTGTGATATCAATCGTTTTGCGTTCCAATCGCTCAAAATAAAGTCGCTCAAACCAATGTAGTTTAACCAGTTCATCAACTTCTACAAAATCTTTTTCACAATTGATAAATTGTTTTGGCGAGTTTAACAAGGCTTCGTATTTACCTATCAAATCTAAAGAAACAACATCCTTTAACGCCAGGGTTGGCACGGTGGAGTGATCTTTCCGGAAAACTTGTCCGTCGTGCTCCCAAACCACGTGTAAAATAACATTGTCATAGTTCGGATCGGTTTCGTGCCGGTGGCCGTACCAATCGGAAGATCGCAAGTGAATTTCCACATTTCCTGCCCATTTCTGTTGCCCGATTTCGATCAAAGCATTGAAAAAATCCGGACCGGCGTTGGTGTTGTATTGACCCGTTTTCAAAACAACGATTGTTTCACCACTTGTCGTGCGTAAATTTTGAAGACTCAATTTTTTATTTCTCCAGATAAAATGTAGAAAATCTTCTTTCATTTTTTTATTTCGAAGATACAAAAATATCGAAAGTAGCACTTCCTTTCATGAAACCCTTCTTTCCTTAAATGGAATCAGGGTTTAGTCAAACACAATCTTTGGATGTTAAATTAATTGTTAAAATTTGTTGAGATATTAACATTCTGAGATTAATCTATATGAAAAAATTAATCCTACTTTATTTCCTGATGCTGGGGATAGTATCAACCGGGCAAATAAATCCGGATGGAACCGTAAAGCAACCTCCTAGAGAAACGAAAACAAACCCCAGGAATCCTACCTCAACTTCTGGTAGCATAGGCATCGGCATTGATTTGGGCGGTATCATTCGCTCGATAAAGCGCAACAAAAACTGCAACCAGGTGGAGGTTGTTTTTCCGCCCAACAAATCTAAATACATTACAGACAAAACAAATCCACCCATTTTTCGATGGAAATCATCTAAATCGGACTTGGTACAATTCTATAAAGTAGAACTTGTCCGCATCGACGGCAAAGAAAAAACCATTCTCTATCAAGGAGAAACCGATCAAACTCAATTTTCTTGGCCTGACGAAGTTTCTTGGCGCAGTGAAGCAGCCGGAAAAATAAAGTATGAATTTTATGTAATGGCTGTTGCAAAGAACGCGGACACATGCGGCAACGATGTGGATGGCATCGAATTTTCAACAACTACAGAAAATCCTGTTGTGGCGGATACCAATGAAGACGAAACACCTGACGGTACAACCCAAAAAGGGGGGAAAGCATTGGCGGATACGGTTAAAGGAGACCTAACTTTGGGAGTGGGTCAAAGTCAGAAAACTGATAAAATTATTGCCATAACACCGCGCAACAATGCAAGTTTTAAAAAAGAAAAATTACCCGATTTTACTTGGCGGGTTGACCGAATTATCGAAAATGCCAATTTCAAAATAGAAATTTCAGAAGTCTTGCCCACCGGCACTACTGAAAGTATCTTTATCCGAGAAAACATCAAAGAAACCAGATTGTCCGCGAAAGAGGTCGTCTCCAAACTAAAAGATGATGCGCAATATGTTTGGAAAGTTTCCGAAACTTTTACGGGAATCAGTTCAAATCCATCCTTTTTTACCACAGGAAGTTGCGACGTGGATTTACAATTAACCAATGAAACCATTGAATGTTTGGGTTATGAAGGCGATAACCGAAGATATAAAATTTGCTTTTCTTCTACTTATCAAAGCACCACCGGCGATTTAACTTTTACAAATACGGGTTCAGGACTTTTTGTGTATGATCAATCTAACAATCCGCTCTCGGCAACATTGGTAAGTTTACAACCACAACCCGGCCCTACGAATACGGTGAATTATTGTTTTGAAGTATTGGTAAACCCAGGTGTCACCAGCATCGGTTTTGGATTACAAGGGGACGATTTAGACCCAACACCCATTACTTGTCAGCCCGGTGCTTCTCTTATGATAAATGATTTGCCAAATTGTTTGTGTGATGATTGCGATAGCATTAACCTCGATTACAGCAATTTTACGGTTTCGCCGCAAGGCACCGCCGGAAATCAATACAACATAGCCGGAAACATCACTGCCAATGTGCCCATTTACGGTATGGAAATACAAATTCAAACGTACAGCTACACGGCGGCACCTGCTGCTTGTTCAAATGGTGTGACGAGCATTGAAGAATCGGGAATGATATTATTGCCTTCTACCAGCATCAACAATGTGACCAACCTACAATTGTTCAACGAAACGCAATCGGGAAGTTCAAGCACAAACAACAATGCGAGCAAAACGGTCAAATACCTGAGTACTGCGCCCATCAACGGACCGATACCCATAAACCTGACCGTAGGATTGCCGGGACCTTTGCCTGGGTTTGATGCCACTTGCTGCACCATAAATTACCGCGTTTGCGTAAAGATAAAAGTATTTTATGACCGTGAAGGCTGCAAGTCCTGTACGTTTACAAAATGTATTGATTTTACCAATAAATAAAGAATTAGATTATGAAAAATA
>PHDQ01000344.1 GCA_002841025.1 Bacteroidetes bacterium HGW-Bacteroidetes-13
GAAACATTCCCCGGACCGGATTGTGCAAAAACTGAAGTAAACGTAAGTGGTGTAAAATAAAAAAATAAACTCGCTACCAACAAGATGTGTAGTTTTGTTTTCATAATCTGAGGCATTTAATTAGATAGTTGGAAAACAAAAGTAGATGATATGATGATTTTGAAAACTAATTCCGAAAGCCTTTTCGACAAACGGTTTAAAATCATCGATGAACGGCTCTGTAAAACGTTTTTAGTTGTTTAAAATGTTGTAAACAAATATTTTTGTTAAATTTGTAAATAATTTCAGCCCAACAACCAAACAAATTTTATGCGCAAAATAATTACACTCCTTGTAGGTTTTTCTTCATTTATTTTACTTTCCCAAACACCCGGTGTGCCAGTGTTTGATACCAGCGGAAAACAATACATAGAATACATCCCCGGCAATTTGCCTATCATCATCTCGGCGCCGCATGGTGGTTTGAAACTTTCCGGTCTCACAGCTTTTCGAGAAAACGCGAGCGGTACGCCAGTTTCTACTACTTTTCCGGACAACGATGCTACGCTTCCAGACAGAAGTTGCGGGACTAACGAAATGGATGACAACACCGATGTACTCATCCGAAAAATTCAAAAAGCGATTTTTGATGCTACCGGCTGTTATGCGCACATCATTATCAACAATTTACACCGCACCAAACTCGACCCCAACCGCGAAATCAATGAGGCTGCTTGCGGTGATGCTGATGCGCAGTTTTATTTCAATGAGTATCACCGTTTCATCGACATGGCAAGCGCGCAAGTTGAAAGCACTTACGGCAAAGGATTGTACATTGATTTGCACGGTCAAAGTCATACCATTCCCCGAATTGAGATTGGTTACCGAATAACAGCAACCGCCATGAACGGCACCAACTTGAACACGGTAAATGCAAGTCAGACCAATATTGCAAACCTGATTGCCGACAACCTGAACAACTTGACGGCTGAGCAATTGATAAGAGGAAACAGCAGTTTGGGTGCTTTATTCCAAAACCACAGCAATACTTCGTATGCCGGATTAGGTTTCAGCGGTTGTGGCAGAGTCAAAGGTTACAGAGCCATCCCGAGTAATTTTGACGGCGGTTCAACCAGTTGTGACGACATGCATCCGGACAGCAATGCCTATTTTGATGGATTTTTCTATGACAGTGAGCGACACGGTTCTGGTCCTGCCGCCAGCGATGGCAAAGGCGGCGGCGGTCATGTCGATGGCATCATGACCGAAGT
>PHDQ01000086.1 GCA_002841025.1 Bacteroidetes bacterium HGW-Bacteroidetes-13
GTAAAATCCAAAAAGTAGATGTTTCAAGTAGTGATAAAAGAGCGAAAGGAAAAACAAATACAAGTTACACAACATACATTAATAACAACCTCTATGATGCTGAGAAAAAGTTCTTAGAAAAATCACTCTCTTTTAAACAATATAAAAAAGGTCTATCAGGTGGAATAGAGGATTTGCAAAAGTTAATTCAGCAAAAGGATGAAAATGGTGTTTATATTTGGGATCCTTTTTTGAGTTCAATCGATATTCTAAAAACTCTATTTTATTCAAAAAGTGCAGGTGTACCATTAAAAGCTATTGGCTCAATTAATGATACAGTAAAAAGTGTATATAACAAAAAAGGAACAGACGCAGCTGACATAATAGCAGAATACAATGTAGTATTGGAAAATCCCAAACATAATAATCATTTGTTAAATCTTGAATTTAGAATCCAACACACCAATTTTGGTTGGGCCTTTCACGACCGTTTTCTCATCTTCCCAAGCAGTAAATTAAGACGTTCTCAAGTTTATTCTCTCGGCACATCAATTAATTCATATGGTAACAACCATCATATTTTACAAGAGGTCTCACATCCGCAACCTGTTGTTGATGCATTTAATGAATTGTGGGAAAAATTAAATCACCCCGACTGTTTAGTATGGAAACACCCGAAATAATAATATCACAAGCAATAACTCAAAGCTATAATTCTTCTATTCACGAAGAATTAAACAATATTTTACTTAAGCTTGAATCAAAAACTCTTGAAGAATTTCTTAATGGCGGAAAGAGCGATGAAATTCGAGTTATAGATAATGAAATACGCAACATTATAACTTCAAATGTTCATACTTTTCGAAATGAAAGCGAAGACAAAATTGCCATAGTTGCACAAATTATTTTTACTGTAAAAGAACATCTTCAAAAAGGAATTTCAAGTGGAGATGTTAGAGCTGTCCTAATATTTTTAGGAGTAAACTGTTATTTGCAAATTGAAATTGAAAAACTGCTTTCAGAAGATGAATTAGAAGATACTAATACACAAATAGTGTCTGAAAAAATCATTAAAATTTTAAAAAGCATCAATTTAACAACTCAAGCATTACCTGATGCTCCGTATCACGAAAAAGAAATGATGAAAGAGTATTCAGAAGGTTTTTCTGAAAATAATATTGCTAAAACTTATAAACTTATTGAAGCAATAGAAAGAGGAGGCAGAGGTTTTCATTTTAACTTTTTATTGGAGAATTTGTTGTCTTTTTTATACAAGATAAATTTCACTTGTTTTGTCAATGTGTTATCATTTTTAAAGAATCCAAATGAATTTGTCTTTTACCTTCAAAGTTTGAAAAAAGAAGAACTTCTTAAAATTGCAAAAGAGTCTACAATTTCTAACAAATGGATAAACTTTGAAATTATTAGGCAAATAATTGAAAAAGAAAACAAGGAAAGTTATGAAGAATTAGAAATTGATTCAATTAAAGCTGTTTTAGGTAGAATTAAAAATATTGACTTTCTTAAGCAAACTATAAAATACTTTCACAGAAGTAAACTTTTTAATGCATCATTGGGTGCTTTCTTAGCATCAATGAAAGAATCTAAAATTCAGGAAATATTTTCTGAATGCTTCACTATTGATAAGTATTCATTCAATTTGGAGGCAAGAGATGCTTTGAGAGAACAATTTATAAAGCTCGCTTCTGATGACCAATTTGACTTCTTTCATACTTTAGTATTCAATAAATGGAAACTTTATTTTGACACTGTTCACTCTACAGAAGATTTTTATCAAAATGGATTATTAGTTACTGATTTTGCAAACTTTGTAGTTTATTATCACACTAATTTAACTGACGACAAAACATTAATTCCAATGATTGAGGAATTAATTGAAAAAGTGAGATTTATTGACTCTGAATGGACGTGTTCATCATCTCAACAAATAACAAGGTTTCATTTATATCATTCAGAATTGTTTTTACTAACATTCGCTTACAGAAATAAAAAATTAAGTGTGCCTCAACTATTAGAAAGATATGAAGAACTCATTAACAACAGAATTCATCTTTCACGATATGTTTCAGAGGAAACAAGTAACCTTTTTAATCAAGGAAGACAAAATATTGATTGGATTAATGAATATGCAGTTTAAAATATCCACTACTGTTTGCAAGCACATTGCCAAAGCCATCGCAAGACAAAATTGTTTTTAAAAATTTCATTTCTTTCAAAAAAATAAAAATAACACACACTTATTGATTTACTTTGTTTCTCTTTATCAAAAATTAAATATGCCAGAACAACAAAATATAGAATACAAGCAGAGTTGGCACGATGACTACCTGAAATGGGTTTGTGGGTTTGCCAATGCACAAGGTGGTGTAATTTTTATCGGCAAAGATGATAACGGCAAACCAGTTGATGTAGCTGATTATAAAAAGTTAATGGATGTTATTCCTAATAAAATCAGAAATATAATGGGAATAACGACAGAAGTGAATCTACATCAAAAAGATGGAAAACATTTTATAGAAATTGTTACGCATCCTTACTCTGTTCCTATTTCGTTAAGAGGAAGGTATTATTACCGAAGCGGAAGCACCAAACAAGAACTTACAGGAGCTTCGTTAAATGAATTTTTATTGAAGAAATCGGGTAAAACTTGGGATGATGTTGTAGAACCTCGTGCAACTTTTGCAGACATTGACGAAAAAACGGTTACCATATTTTTACAAGCATCCGAAAATGCAGGTCGTTTGCCTGAAAATAAAGGCTTGACCATTCCCGAATTGTTTGAGAAATTAAGGCTTACCGAAAATGGTCAGTTAAAACGTGCCGCCCTTATTCTGTTCGGAAAAGAACCTGCTAAATTTTACCCAAACACCTTTGTAAAAATTGGTCGCTTCGGAAAAGATGATGCCGATTTGAAATTTCAGGAAACTGAAGAAGGAAATTTAATTGCTTTACTTCAAGCAGTTTTAAATCAACTTAACCGTAAATTCCTGACAAGACCAATTGAATTTGAAGGAATGCACAGGCTTGAAAAAAGCGAATACCCAACTGCTGCCTTACGTGAAATTATTTTGAATGCTCTTGTTCATCGCAATTATATGGGGCCACCAACTCAAATACGAGTTTATGATAACAAGATTAATTTTTGGAATGAAGGAACGCTTCCAGAAGGTTTAACATTTGAAGCCTTAAAAGGGTTTCATACTTCACGACCAAGAAATGTATTAATTGCAGACGTTTGTTTTAAGGGAGGATTTATTGACTCGTGGGGGCGTGGAACTCTAAAGATTTACGATGCCTGCAAGGAAGCAGAATTACCCGAACCAGAAATAAAAGAATTTCAAGGCGGTTTTTTGGTAACGCTTTTCAAAGACAATTTAACGGAAGACCAATTAGCAAAGCTTGGCTTGAATGACAGACAATTGAAAGCGGTGAATTTTGTGAAGGAGAAAGGAAGAATTACCAATAAAGAATATCAAGAGATTTTTGGAGTTGCAAGAATGACAGCTACAAGGGACTTGACAGAGTTGGTTGACAAGGGAATTTTAAAATCATCAGAAACCAAAGGAGCAGGCTCATACTATGAACTTTGAATTGCATCATAATTGCATCAATTGCACCATAATTGCATCGGGATTGCATCATAACAGACAAGCCCACCGCTATTTACAAGCACATTGCCAAAGCCACACAAGCCAACACGCAAACCAAAGCTTTGTCAAAAAGCTTGCAAAGCCGACCCAACAGAAAAATTGTTTTTAAAAAATTTCCAACGCTTCAAAAAAAAATAAAAAACGCAACACACAGCCGACACGACAATGATACAGAAACTCAATATTGACAACGGTTTGCAAGGACGGAGGACAATAACCACTGGCTATAACAGCACCTATAAGAAATTGGCGGTTCAGTGGTTAAATGAAGTTCAGTTTTTCAATCAAACTTTTGTGCAGGTTGACAGTGAAGTGCTCGGAAATCGCCACCTTCGGGTAGCTGCATAACCGTTGTGGCAAATGCAAAAAAGAACTCGTAAAAAAATTGTAATTTTGTGAATCAGATAAATAATAGATGAAAATTTCAGAGAAAAATATAGAACGAATTAAACAACTTTGTAAAGAATACAGAGTTAAAAATTTTTCAGTTTTTGGTTCCGTCTTGACTGACAACTTTTCATTAGATTCCGACATTGACTTTGTGGTTGATTTTGACGAAAATGATCCAATAAAATACACCGATTTGTATTTTCAACTAAAAGAAAAATTGGAACTAATATTAAAACGCCAAATTGACTTGATAGAAGAACGTGGAATAAAAAACTCGTTTTTCCGAAAAGAAATTGACGAGTCAAAAGTTGTGATTTATGGATAACAAAATAAACGCTTGACTTGAGGACATTATTAAGGTCAATAGATGAGATTTTTGACTTTTTGCCGGAAAAAAGAGATTTTTTTGAATTCCAAAAAGACCTAAAAACAAAAAAGGCAGTCGAACGAAATATTGAAATCATTGGCGAAGCGGTTAACAGGATAACAAATTACAAAAAAGCTAAAATTGAAATACAAAACGCAAGACAAATTATCGGAACGAGAAACAGAATTGCTCACGAATACGACAATATATCTGACGAAGTAATTTGGACAATAATTGTGAGAGAACTCCCTAAACTAAAGGAAGAAATATTAAAGCTCATAAAATGAAGCACTTGCCACAACAATGGCTATAAGTAATTGCTTGTTCTCGCCTACTTACGAACCCCGAAGCGTCGGGGCTCGCGGATTTTCTATTGGGTTTTTATTTGCTAAATTAGGTGCTTAAACACGCCACTAATCATACACGCACACGTTGGGGCACATGCAAAAAAAAAGAGCGTGCGGAGAAAAAATAGACTATTCGCCTCAAATATGCGGATAATAATTTGTATATTTACCGCAAACTAATGAATAGTTCATGGCAACATACATTTATGAATACGACAATTGGCCAGAATTCTTATGGAATGACAAACAGATTAATTTGATTTTGGGTAAAGTCAGAAATCTGCAAGGGAAAATTTACGGTCAAATGGCAGCACTTGGATTTTCAATTAAGGAAGAAACTATTTTATCTACTTTAACACTCGATGTTTTAAAGTCCTCAGAAATAGAAGGTGAATTTTTAAATTATGAACAAGTTCGTTCTTCAATTGCCAAAAAACTTGGGATAGAATATGCTGGAATAGTTCATGTTGATAGAAACGTAGAAGGTGTTGTTGAGATGATGTTAGATGCAACTCAAAGATATGATAAGCCATTAGACCAAGAACGAATTTCTGGGTGGCATGCAGCCCTATTTCCTACAGGTTGGAGTGGAATGCATAGGATTGATACTGGTTGTTATCGCAAGGATGAAATGCAAGTTGTATCGGGTCCTATGGGGAAAGAAAGAATCCATTTTCAAGCACCTTCCGCAACAGAGGTGGAAAAGGAAATGGTTATGTTTTTAGACTGGCTTAATAAAAAAAATGAAGTAGATGGCGTTTTAAAAGCTGCTATTGCTCATTTTTGGTTTATAATAATTCATCCTTTTGATGATGGTAACGGGCGTATCGCAAGAGCAATATCTGACATGTTACTTGCACGTTCAGAGGAGAGTACTCAAAGATTTTACAGTCTTTCAAACCAGATTTTAATCGAGAAAAAGAAATATTATGAGATACTGCAAAAAGTTCAGCATAGTTCTGGAGATATAACTGACTGGTTGGACTGGTTTTTAAATTGCCTGTATTGTGCATTAGAAAGTACAGATGTAACTTTGAAACAGCTTTTTAAAAAAGCAGATTTTTGGGATAGAAACAAAGACTCGATTTTTAATAGTAGGCAGAGATTAATTCTAAACAAGTTGTTTGATGGATTTGAGGGTAAGTTAAAATCATCAAAGTGGGCTAAAATTACAAAATGCTCAGCAGACACAGCATTGCGAGATATTAAAGATTTGATTGAGAAAGGCATCTTAAAACAAGAAGAATCAGGAGGACGAAGTACAAATTACGAATTGGCAGACGAATGGAGAATGCACTAGCTACAACAAAGTCGTACATAAAACATTTGGCAGTCAGTGTGTTATATAGCGTTTCAGTTCGTATCAAAAGCACTTGTAACTTGACAGGAATGTGCTTCGAAATGCCAAACGTTTCATATACCTAACCGGTAAACTCCAATCAAAAAATAAACGTTTGTCCAACTAAAATTTTCAATGATGCCAAAGTATTTAATCGAACGAGAAATTCCCGAAGCGGGTAAACTCACCAATGAACAGTTAAAAGGAATTTCACAGACTTCTTGCGGAGTGCTCAGCAAAATGGGCTCACAGATTCAGTGGGTGCAGAGCTATGTAACCGGAGACAAAGTTTATTGTGTGTATATTGCACCCAACAAGGAAATGGTTTTCGAACCTGCAAAGCAAGGTGGATTTCCCGCGAACCAGGTCAGTGAGATAACCACCATCATTGACCCGACAACAGCCGAGTAAATTCGCTTTAACAATAAAAAAACCGCCCGCAATTTGAAATTGCGGGCGGTTTTATTTTATAAAAATCCGTATTTTAGTTTTTGATTTGACTTTTAAACTTGTCAAATTTGGATTCGGTTTCATTTTTGGGCCAACTGTTGTTGGTCACATCGATGTCTGCCGTTTCGAGTTTTGGGTCAATTTGGACATTGGTAATCTCTTTGTCGGTCACCAATACTTTGGTCACTTCGCTGTTGCTTTTCGCCCAAATCTGTGCCGGATATCGCACCTCTTCTTTAGTACCATCAGCATAGGTATATTCTACGATGAGCGGCATCACAAGACCGCCGGGTTTGGCAAAAGTAACTTCATACAAATATTTCGGATTGGAAATGTCGGTGTTGATGATTCTGTCTTTGTTGCTCGCAATATATTCTTGCAAAGTAGTTGCAGACTGCACAAAGTTTTGCGATTTCATTTTTGGATCAAAATCTTCATCGTCTTCAGAAATGGTATAAACCAAGTCCGGATTTTTCGATAAATCAATGCCTCTTTCTTTGGCAAAATCCTTGGCTTTTTTGGTGGGTGTGGAGGTAACGTAGAGTTTCTTAACACCTTTAAGTGAGATATCTACATAATCTGTCGAGAAAAACCAACCCCTCCAAAACCAATCCAAATCGACAGCTGATGCGTCTTCCATTGTTCTGAAAAAATCATCAGGAGTCGGATGTTTAAATTCCCATCTTCTGGCGTAGGTGCTGAAAGCTTTGTCAAATAGTTCATGCCCCATGACGGTTTCACGGAGAATGTTGAGTGCCGTGGCGGGTTTTCCGTAGGCGTTGTTGCCTAATTGGGTTACGTATTCCGGATTGGCCATGATGGGTGTGATGAAGTTTTGATCGCCGCTCATGTATCTTACAATGTTGGCAGCAGGACCTCTTCGAGATGGGTATTTGTCTAATTTACCAATTGCTTCGGGATGTGCAGCACCAAAATCTTGTTCTGCCAGATATTGCATAAACGTATTGATTCCTTCATCCATCCAAGCCCATTGGCGTTCGTCAGAATTGACAATCATCGGGAAAAAATTGTGACCAACTTCGTGAATGATGACACTCATCATTCCATATTTAACACCGTCAGAATAAGTTCCGTCTTCATTGGGTCTTCCATAATTCCAGCAAATCATCGGATATTCCATTCCTTGATTTTTAGAGTGTACAGAGATGGCTTTATGGTAAGGATAGTCGAACGTGTATTTTGAATAAGATTTGAGTGTACTTGCGACCACTTTGGTGGAATAGTCACCCCAAAGTGGATTACCTTCTTTGGGATACATAGATACGGCCATTACTTTTTTGCCATTGATGTCAACAGCCATCATGTCATAAACAAATTTTCGCGAAGTGGCAAATGCAAAGTCACGCACATTGTCGGCTTTCAATTTCCACGTTTTTTTCTTTTCTGAAAAGCCTTTTTCAGCTTCAGTAGCTTCTTCTTGTGTGACGATAACCACCGGTTTATCGAAAGATTTGGTCGCTTGTTCGTATCGATCCATCATTTTTTTGCTGAACACTTCTTTTCTGTTTTGCAAAACGCCGGTACCGTCCAAGATGTGGTCGGCAGGTACGGTGATGTTTACTTCATAATTTCCAAATGGCAATGCAAATTCACCACTGCCCCAAAACTGATGGTTTTGCCAACCTTCCACATCGCTGTAAACAGCCATGCGTGGGAAAAACTGCGCGATGACATACAGATTGTTACCGTCTTTGTCAAAGTGTTCGTAGCCCGAACGTGCGCGGTCTGTCACATGGTTGTTGATGTTGTACCACCATTTGATTTTGAAAGACACACTTTGACCAGCAGCAAGTGGTTGTGGAATATCGACACGCATCATGGTTTGATTGATGGTGTAAGGAATATCTTTTCCGGTGATGTCTTTTACGTACTCGATATGGAAACCACCATCGAAAGGCTCAGATAAAAAGCTTTTTGAAAATCTTTCGGCGGTTGTTAAAGAGGGTGCTTCGTTGCTTTCGATGAGCAGGCTTTTTGAGTTTTTTTCTCTGACATTTTGGTCAAGCTGTACCCATAGAAACTCTAAAACGTCGGGTGAATTGTTTTTGTAGGTGATGGTTTCTTCACCGTATAGTTTTTGATTTTTGTCGTCCAATTCGACGTCCATTTTATAATCGGCCTGTTGCTGATAGTAGGCAGGCCCGGGTGCGCCCGAAGCAGTTCGGAACATGTTGGGCGTTGCCAATAAATCATACATTTGGCGGAATTTGTTGATGTCTGTGTGTCCAGGTTCTTTGGCGGGATTTTCTTCCTGTCCGAAAACAATTGCTGCGGACATCAAAAACAATAAGCTGAGAAATTTAGAATGTGTTCGATTCATTTTTTATAGGTTTTAGGCATGAAAATTAAACATTATTTAACAAAGGGTTTAATTTGTGGAAAAATTTAACAATCCTTTTGGTTTATCCTTATCTAAGAGCAGGCTTTTTCTGTTTTTAGAAAGAATAACGTGCACGATATTCTGCTGTTCATCAATATAATCAAGAAAAAATTTATTTTCGATGGCTATTTTTGAGATTGCATCAATGTTGTCAATTTCTAAGTAACAATACATCAAATCGACATTGTATTCGCGACCGATGTAAGATAGCTTGACCGGTTTCCCATTTACATCGACGGCAATGACTTGTTTTAAATATGTTTTTAAAATAGATTCTGCCCTTGGGTCTTCGTCTTGAGCGGTCAGATTGGCACGAAGCTGGTGTTTTTCTTCCAAATACCGACTCCAATCATCCCAAAAAACACTGAAAGTAATTTGCAATGTTTTATCTTTTTGACGAATTTCCATGACCGAGACATAAAATTTATGCGGCGGATTAGAAAACCCTTTCAAACCGGAAGACAGCAATAGTAAGAGAATAATTAATCGGAAGTTGCGCATTATTTTTTTGTTGTAAAAGTATTGATTT
>PHDQ01000345.1 GCA_002841025.1 Bacteroidetes bacterium HGW-Bacteroidetes-13
TTTTTGTCAACCGCGATTCACGCGCAGACATACAGCCTGAGGGAACAAGCTCAAATCAAAGACGAATTGTTGGCAGACCGACTCGACAACCTGCTGCCCGAACTGATGGATGCTACAGGATTTGACATGTGGATACTCATTTCGAGAGAATACAATGAAGACCCTGTTTTGAAAACCATGCTGCCTGCAACTTGGCTCAACGCGAGGCGGAGAACAATTTTGGTTTTTTACAAAAATCCATCGACCCAACAACTTGAAAAATTGGCCATTGCCCGCTACAATGTAGGCGAGCATTTCATTTCGGTTTGGGACAAAGAGAAGCAACCCAATCAATGGCAAGCATTGGTTGACTTGATAAAAACCCGAAATCCAAAAAAAATCGGCATCAATGTCTCCAAGTCATTCAACATAGCCGACGGATTGGACCATACCGACTACAGCGAGTTGATGGCGGCATTGCCTAAAAAATTGCATAAAAAAGTACAATCGTCTGAAGATTTGGCCATCCGATGGATTGAAACCCGCAGCGCGAAAGAAATGCGCTATTTTGCCGACCTTACCCGTCAAACGCATGAAATCATAGCCGAAGCTTTTTCGAATCGTGTGATTACGCCGGGTGTGACGACTGCGGACGATGTGGTTTGGTGGATGCGTCAAAAACTTTCGGATTTGGGCATGAACACTTGGTTTCATCCGACAGTTGACATCCAGCGATCCGGCAACGAAACCGATGAAATTATTCGCGAAGGCGATTTGCTGCATTGCGATTTCGGCATTTCTTATCTGGGTCTCAACACCGATTGTCAGCAAATGGCATACGTACTGAAAGCGGGTGAAAAAACAGTTCCATCGGCATTGCAACAAGCCTTTGACCAAGGAAACGGCGTACAAGACGTGCTGACCCGAAATTTTGTCGTCGGCAAAACCGGCAATGAGATTTTAAAAACCGCATTGACTGAGGGAATTTCGGCGGGTTTGCGACCGCAAATCTACACCCACCCGTTGGGAAGCTACGGACACAGTGCCGGACCGACCATCGGGATGTGGGATGCGCAACAAGGTGTTCCTGTGGCGGGCGATTATCCGTTGCATCTTAGGACGGCTTACGCCATCGAACTCAATGCAATGGTTTTTTATGAACCTTGGCAAAAAGACATTCGCATCGCACTGGAAGAACCCGGTTATTTTGACGAAAATGGTTTTCGGTACGTGCATCAACGGCAAACGGAAATCATCGCGATT
>PHDQ01000346.1 GCA_002841025.1 Bacteroidetes bacterium HGW-Bacteroidetes-13
ATGGATTGATAAATAGCTTCCACGATAATCATGTCGCGCTTGCCCATTTCACCCGGAGCCATGTTGGGCGAACCCAACAAAATGTGTTTGGCGAAATCGTCTATTTGTAGCATTTGCTGGCTGCGGTGCGGATATTTTATTTCGCTGCCGTCCGACGTTCGCCCGCTCAATGGGCCGTAGCTGTGGCAGGGATTGAGTTCTGCCCAACCGCGTTCAAAGGAAACAAGCAATCGGTTTGCGTTGGCATTGTGGGAGGTAAACACATGACCCACAACGCCATCCGGAAATTCCATTTGCGCCGTGATGGTCTCATCAGTTTCCTTAAAATATTCGGGACGCGAACTGAATTCCTGAGCCGAAACGGCAATGGGGTTTTTACCGACACCGTAAATATTGCTTTGAATCGAATAGACACCCATATTCATCAACGCACCACCACCCGACAAAGCGCGGTTGAGTCGCCATTGGTTGGGGTTTCCACGAGAAATATAAGCGGCATCCGAAGACACATAATGCACATTTCCAAAAGTTTTCTCACGCACCAATCGTTTAATCTCGTTGGTGTATGGATCGGATTGCATGCGATAACCCACACTCAGTTTCACACCGGCTTGATTGCACGCCTGAATGATGGCTTCACATTCGGCTACGCTGACCGCCATGGGTTTTTCGCAGATGACGTGTTTGCCGGCTTTGGCAGCACGGATGCAAAAATCGGCATGCATGCTGTTGGGAAGCACCACATACACGATGTCGATGGCTTTGTTGTTGGCTATGTTGTCAAAATTGTCGTAGTTGTAGATGTTGCTTTTAGGAATGTTGTATTTCTCCGACCAGATTTTCTCTTTTTCGGGCGTTCCGGTGACTATTCCGGCCAAGTAAGCATATTGGGTGCTTTGCAGTGCCGGAGCCAGTTGACCGCTGCTGTAACCACCCAAACCGACCAAGGCAACGCCGAGTTTTTTTTCTTGCAATGCGTTGCTCATTGCCTGCAAAGGCATGCTGCTAAGTATCGTCAGTCCGCCGACACCTTTGATGAATTGTGAACCAAAAGTTCTTCTGCTTATTTTTTCCATGGTTAATCAAAATTGAGTTAATAGACTGTATTGACTATACAAGTTTAGCGAAAAAAACGTAATTTATTCAATATGAGTTAGAAATAAGGTAACAATTCAGTCTAATGAAAATTTGAACAAATTTTGTCTGTTCGAGTGTTTTATTGAAAAATGCGAC
>PHDQ01000087.1 GCA_002841025.1 Bacteroidetes bacterium HGW-Bacteroidetes-13
TGCCCCAAATTTTTACCATGAACTTTACTTGAAAATCATAGTAATGACCAAACTTACTGCATAAAACAATCCGTCGATAAAAATTTCGATAAAAAGCAGAAATAATCGTTGAACAGTGTTTTTTAGTATGCTCTGCCTTTATTCCCTTCATAAAAATTTATGAAAGCGCGGTTTGCAACAATATTTCCACCCGGTGTGGGATAGTTTCCGGTGAAGTACCAATCTCCAAGATTTTTTGGACAAGCCAGGTGCAAATTTTCGATGGTTTGATAAATAATTTTCACCTCTGCTTTGATACTTGAATTTCTCAGCATTTCCGCAATTTTATCCGAAATTTGTTCGGCAGTAAACGGTTTGTAAAAAGCTTTAACATAATTTTCAACCACACTTTGACCTACGCTTTCTTTACATTTTTTATAGATATCTTCAACCAAATGAAAAGATTTGCTTTCGATGTGCAATGCCAAAGTGGCTTTGAAGGCAATCAGGTCTTCCAAACGCGCCATGTCGATACCGTAACAATCCGGATAACGGATTTGCGGGGCAGAAGAGACCAACACTATCTTTTTGGGATGAAGTCTGTCTAAAATTTTGAGGATGCTTTTTTTGAGCGTTGTACCACGTACAATGCTGTCGTCAATCATCACCAAGTTGTCCTCCGGATTGACAGCTCCGTAGGTCACATCATAGACATGGGCGACCAAATCGTCTCTGCTTTTATCTTCGGTGATAAATGTGCGCAATTTTACATCCTTGATGGCAATTTTTTCATTTCTGATTTTGAGTGCCAAAATTTCATTCAATTCAGCTTCTGTGATTTTACCCTTTTTCGCAGCTATCAATTGCCGTTTTTCTTCATTCAAATAGAGGTTGGCAGCATCCAACATCCCCAAAAAGGAAGTTTCGGCTGTGTTTGGAATATACGAAAAAACAGTGTGCTTTAAATCTTTATTCAAAGCGTCAAACACTTTTGGAAACAACAATCTCCCCAATTCTTTGCGCTCTTTATAAATTTCAGCATCGTTTCCACGCGAAAAATAAATGCGTTCAAAAGAACAGGCTTTCCGTTCCAAAGGCGTCAAAATCTGTTTAACTTTCACTTTCCCAGATTTTTTTACGATGAAAGCATTTCCCGGAGGCAATTCTTGAATTTCTTCAAAAGGAACATTAAATACCGTTTGTATAGCAGGCCTTTCGGAAGTTACTACGGCAATCTCGTCATTGTGATAGTAATAGGCAGGTCGAATTCCGCTCGGATCCCTTAAAACAAAGGCATCTCCGTGGCCAAACATGCCTATCATGGCGTAGCCGCCATCCCAGTTTTTGGAAGCTTTTTTGAGGATTTTTGCTACGTTCAGTCGTTTGGCAATTTCGGGGGAAGCTTCGACTTTGCTAAAACCTTGTTCTTTTAGTTTTTTGTATAATTTACTGACCTCATCATCCAAGAAATGACCTATTTTTTCCATGACAGTCACGGTATCTGCTTTTTCTTTGGGATGCTGTCCGAGTGCCACAAGGTTTTCAAACAGTTCGTTGACATTGGTCATGTTGAAGTTTCCCGCCACAATCAAATTTCGGTGCATCCAATTGTTTTGGCGAATAAACGGGTGAACACTTTCTATGCTATTCTTCCCGAAAGTCCCATAGCGAACATGTCCTAAAAACACTTCCCCTATATAAGGTAGGTTGCTTTTAAGCGCATCTACATCGTGAATAATTTCTGGATTTTCGTTGATGATTTCCTCGATTCGTTCATTGATTTGAGAAAAAATATCGATGATGGGTTGGCTTTTGTTTGACCTTACACGACTCATGTAGCGCTCACCGGGTTTCATGTCGAGTTTGATGCTGGCCAAACCTGCTCCATCCTGCCCGCGGTTGTGCTGTTTCTCCATCAAGAGATACATCTTGTGAATGCCATACAATGCGCTACCGTATTTTTCTTTGTAATAAGAAAGCGGTTTCAACAACCGAACCAAGGCAATTCCACACTCGTGTTTGATCTGGTCGCTCATAAACAGATTTAATTTTGCTAACTTAATTTACTATCATCACACCAGCGAAATTTCAAATCGCGTGAGTTGTTTAAACTGTTCTATCCGAGTGTCAACTTCTGAAGAAGTCAAACTTTCCATTCTTTCCGTCCCAAATTTTTCTACACAAAATGAAGCCAATGTAGAGCCAAAAATGACGGCATTCTTCATGTTCTCGAAAGAAATATCTTGTGTTTGTGTCAAATAGCCGACAAATCCGCCGGCAAATGTATCACCTGCGCCGGTCGGGTCGAAGACCTCTTCAAGCGGCAATGCGGGTGCGAAAAATGCTTGATCGTCGTAGAAAAGCAAGGCGCCGTTTTCTCCTTTTTTGATGACCACATATTTTGGCCCCATTTTCATGATTTTTCGAGCGGCTTTCAACAGCGAATGTTCACCCGTGAGTTGGCGTGCTTCTTCGTCGTTGATGGTTATTACGTCCACACGGGCAATGACTTGCATGAGTTCGTCCCAAGTGTTGTTCATCCAAAAATTCATGGTGTCCAAAACGGTTAACTTTGGGGTTTTGGTCATCTGATTCAGAACGCTCAATTGCACCAACGGATGCAGGTTGCCCAACATGACAATGTCAGCTTCGAGAAAATTTTTTGGAACTTTCGGGTTGAAATCAGCCAACACATTGAGTTCGGTGACCAAAGTGTCGCGGGTGTTGAGATCGTTGTGGTATTTTCCACTCCAAAAAAATGTTTTGCCGTTTGGAATTATTTCGATGGCAGAAATATCGATGTGCTTGGCGGTTAACATGTCCAAATAGTGCTTGGGAAAATCACCTCCAACAACCGACACAACTGCCGATTCGACTTTGTTGAAATGAGAGGCAGAAAGCCCGATATAGGTTCCGGCACCACCCAAAACTTTATCCGTTTTCCCGAAAGGTGTTTCGATGGCATCAAAGGCAACAGTGCCTACAATGAGAAGTTTTGACATAGTAAGAAAATAATTCGCTGCAAATATAAGACGATTAATCGGCAAGCGCTTTATTCAATTCTAAAAAAGTACTGAAAGGACCGTTGGTCAGAAATAAATTGAAAAGAAAGGCGGGCAAACTTCCCCCTGGATCGCCTTGCATCTGCTGAATGACGATGGTTCCTTTTGAGGATTGCTCCAAATACCAATAACCCGAAAAGTTTTTAATCCGGATGATTCTGTCTTTTTCGGGAACGGATTCCGGAGAAGGGAATAGGTTTATTTTTAATACATTACTTGTCGGGTGTTCCACAATCATTTTAGTCACAACGTCTCTGTTTTGAACCGGCCAAGGCATGTCGTTTTCCATATAAATAATCTGCTCGGTATTGCTTATTTTTTTGACCAGATAACTTTCAGAAGTTTGATAATTCCACTTTTTTAGTTTTTCTGCATTCATGATAAGCTGATAAACCTTTTCAAGGGGAGCTTTTACAACCATGGTGGCTTTGTATTCTTTGAATTTGGTCGAATCATTGGTGCGAACATAAACTTGAATTTCTTGGTTGTTTTTAATCAATTTCCATTCGGATTGTGAGAATCCTTTTTGGGATAGCATAGAAAAAAACAACAGCAAAAAAAAATTGATTTTTATTTGATTCATTTCAAACCCAATTGATTTTCAGATTTTTGACTTTCGAAGAATTCGTCAATCAACAACCTCTTTTTTTTTGAAGCTTCAACCGCCAGAAAATCGCAACGTTCATTTTGCGGATGTAAGTTATGGCCTTTGATCCATTGAAAAACGACTTGATGCTTTCGATATATTTTGAGAAACCGAATCCATAGATCCGGATTTTTCTTTTTGGCAAATCTATTTTTTTCCCAAGTAAACACCCAGCCTTTAGAAACAGAATCCACCACGTATTTCGAATCGCTCACAACCAATACATTCATGCCGGGTGTCAAAAGTTTTTCAAGACCTATGATAACGGCCAAAAGTTCCATTCTATTGTTGGTTGTCATTCGATAGCCTTCCGAAAACTCCTTCACATAGTTTTTGCCGACCCATTCCAATATTGCGCCATATCCACCCGGCCCCGGATTGCCACGCGCCGATCCATCGGTGTAAAGTCTTATTTGTGGGATGTTATTTTTCAACATTATTTGAATACTAACTGTTCGATTATTTCGGGGAAATGCTTGTGCTCCAACAGCTGTATTTTTTCAGCCAAGCTATCGGGTGTGTCATTTTCAGACAAACCAGTTTTGGCTTGAAAAATAATTTGCCCCGCATCGTATTGCTCATTTACATAATGAATGGTAATACCCGATTCCTTTTCGGCAGCATCGATTACCGCTTGGTGAACGTGCATACCATACATGCCTTTGCCGCCATATTTTGGAAGTAAAGCAGGATGAATGTTGACAATCTTGTTTGGAAACGATTGAACCCACGAATTGGGAATTTTTTTCAAAAATCCGGCGAGCACAATCAAATCTGGGTTGATGTTTTGAATGATTTTTTGCAAATATTCGGTTTTTTGGTAAAGCACCTGGTTGAAACTCATACAGGCAACTCCCAAACTGTTTGCGCGGGCTATAACACCCGCCTGCGGATTGTTAGTCAAAATCAAAGCGACCTCAACACGCGCATCACGGTTAAAATACTGAACGATGTTTTCTGCGTTGGAACCACTACCCGAAGCAAGAATTATTATTTTTTTCATAATTAAGAAAGAATCCCCAAAATTGATGAATTATAACCGAACTATCTCAAATAAATTTTGCGAATACAAAAAAAAACATTAATATTAGCATGGAAAAAGAGGCTCGCATAAGTTGATTTTACTACCAATTTGGTGATAATTTTTTTAAAATGGTTTTATTAGCCTAAAGTTTTTTATTTTTGCCGTTCAAAAACAACTTTAAATCATAAGCGTTATGTCAGACATTGCATCAAGAGTTAAAGCCATCATCGTTGACAAATTAGGTGTTGACGAGAGCGAAGTGGTAAACGAAGCTAGCTTCACCAACGATTTAGGAGCGGATTCATTAGACACCGTTGAGCTCATCATGGAATTCGAAAAAGAATTTGATATTCAAATCCCCGATGATCAAGCAGAAAACATCTCAACAGTAGGTCAAGCCATTCAGTACATCGAATCAGCTAAATAAGGAATTATTAATGGAATTAAAACGCGTAGTCGTCACCGGAATGGGGGCTCTTACCCCTATTGGAAACAATTTAGAAACCTATTGGCAAGCATTGGTCAATGGAGTCAGCGGAGCTGCACCCATTACTTATTTTGATACTGAAAAGTTCAAAACCAAGTTTGCTTGTGAGTTGAAAAATTTTGACGTCACCGATTTCATTGACCGTAAAGAAGCCCGCCGTCTCGATAAATTCTCTCAGTATGCAATGATTGCTGCTGACGAGGCCATCTTGGATTCTCATCTGGATTTAGATAAAACAGATAAGTCGCGAGTGGGTGTTATTTGGGGAGCAGGAATCGGCGGTTTAGAAACTTTTCAAGATGAGGTGTTGAATTTTGCTGCCGGCGATGGCACGCCAAGATTCAACCCTTTTTTTATTCCAAAAATGATTGCAGACATAGCACCGGGGAACATTTCCATTAAGTATGGTTTTATGGGACCCAATTTCACAACCGTTTCAGCTTGTGCTTCAGCATCCAATGCGATGTTTGATGCACTCAACTACATCCGACTCGGTTATGCAGATGTGATTGTCTCCGGCGGTTCGGAAGCGGCCGTTACGATTGCGGGAATGGGTGGTTTTAACGCCATGCATGCCTTGTCAACCCGCAATGAAGATCCGCAAACAGCATCCCGACCTTTTGACGCTACCCGCGACGGTTTCGTTCTTGGCGAAGGTGCAGGAGCACTTATACTAGAGGAATACGAACATGCCAAAGCGAGAGGCGCAAAAATTTATGCCGAATTTATCGGTGGTGGACTCAGTGCCGATGCTTACCACTTAACTGCTCCGCATCCTGACGGATTGGGAGTCAAGTCAGTAATGAAAATGTGTCTCGAAAATTCAGGTATCAAAGCCTCAGATGTTGATGCCATCAATACACATGGTACTTCAACTCCTTTGGGTGATGTGGCTGAATTAAAAGCAATCAGTGAAGTTTTCGGCGAACATGCGGCCAACATCAACATCAACTCAACCAAGTCCATGACCGGACATTTGCTGGGAGCTGCCGGTGCCATTGAAGCCATTGCCAGTATATTGGCTATGAAACACGGTATCGTACCGCCAACCATCAACCACGTTACGGTAGATGAAAGAATAGACCCGAGACTAAACCTCACGCTTAATAAGGCGCAAAAACGCACCATCAATGTAGCCCTAAGCAACACTTTCGGCTTTGGTGGACACAACGTTTGTTTGGCTTTTAGAAAACTGGATTAATAGCCTTCAATAAATGCCCATTCTTAAAAAAATATTTAATTCCCGGTCTGATAAAGATTGGGAATTTTTTTTATTTATCAAGAATACTTTGGGATTTACACCCAGCAAAATCAGTTGGTATAAGATTGCATTCACGCACAGCTCTGCCAAAGAAGCGGATGCGCAAGGTAACCCCATTAATTATGAACGAATGGAGTTTCTGGGAGATTCCGTTTTAGGGACTGTCATTTCTGCCTATTTACTTAAAGAAGCCCCTTTTGGAAATGAAGGATATCTAACCCAGATGCGTTCTAAAATAGTAAGTCGAGAGCATTTGAATGAACTTGGCAGGGAATTGCTTTTGATAAACTTTGCCCAATCCAAAATTCCTAAAAATCACTATGGTGACAACATCCATGGCAATCTTTTCGAAGCCTTGGTCGGAGCAATTTATCTGGATAAAGGATTTAATTATTGCGAAAAATTTATTAACAAACGCGTCATTTTCAAACATGTAGATATTAAACAACTCGAGGGTAAAATTATCAGCTATAAGAGTTTAATCATCGAATGGTGTCAAAAAGAGAAAAAAGCATTTCGTTTTGACATCAGTGAAGACAACGGCAAAGAAGCTGTGCAATATTTCTCAGTGAAATTATTTATTGATGAGAAACAAATTTCCAAAGCACGTGGGACTTCAAAGAAAAAAGCAGAGGAAAAAGCAGCTCAACGCGCTTTCTTTGCGCTGCAAAATCAAATTAATCAGAAAATCAAAAATTGACAGTTCGCCCAAACCTGCGTTAATTTTTCATTGCGCACACACTTTTTCAATGAGTTTATTATCTTTACCACTCAAATTTGAGTCAATGAAAGTCCATAAATTAAACCTTGAAGACTTCGAGGAAGACTTATATACACTTTTGGCAATTCACACAGGATTGGAAGAATACAAATTAGCTTACAACTTAAATCGATTTTTAAACCTACACCTTTCGCGTTCCAAAAAAGACTTAGATTTAAACTACCTTCACGCATCTTTCGCTATTTATGAATGGAAAGATGTAAAACACGACCGTAATTGGACGCTAATTGCTAATAAATGCCTGCGGGAAGTTCCGCGGACGGTAAGTTCGGGAACCCTTCTTTTTGATGAAAACCATACCGAAACAATCACCACATATTTGGTGCCGGAACAAAAAAAAACAAATTATATTCTAAAAATTGAAGGAATTGAAGAAGATTCCGTCGAAATGAAATTATTGAGAAGCATTCAGCAAATCCCGGAAATACAAACTTGTTATACCATAGAAACCGAAAAACTTAAATCCATTAAAAACTTAATCACATCGTAATGCCAGTTAGAAAGAAAACCAAAATAGTAGCGACCCTCGGGCCGGCTACAAGCAGCAGAGAAACTTTGCTCAAAATGATGCATGCAGGAGCCGATGTATTCCGAATCAATTTTTCACATGCCGATTATAAAGATGTCGAAGAACGTGTACAAATGATTCGAGAACTCAACCAAGAACACGGTTTTAACACTTCTATACTTGCCGACTTGCAAGGCCCTAAACTACGCGTAGGCGTTATGGAAGAAGGCATCGTGGTCAATCCCGACGACTTGATAACTTTTTCGACCAAAGAAAAATTTGTTGGAAACAAAGCGCGTGCCTATATGGACTATCAAACTTTCCCGCAAGATGTAAATCCGGGTGAACGAATCTTGTTGGACGATGGAAAATTGATTTTTGAAATCGTCAGTACCGACCGAAAAAGCGAAGTTGTTGCCAAAGTAATCCAAGGAGGTCCGCTCAAATCTAAAAAAGGTGTCAATCTGCCTTATACCAAAGTTTCGTTGCCTGCGTTGACTAAAAAGGATATTGAAGATGCGATTTTCGCTGTCAAACTTAAGGTTGACTGGATGGCGCTTTCTTTCGTCCGAACACCGGAAGATTTGGTGGAACTTCGTGAACTCATCAACAAACATTCAGAATACAAAATTCCAATTATCGCCAAAATCGAAAAACCCGAAGCAGTGACCAACATCAATAAACTGATTGCTTACTGCGACGGCATCATGGTGGCACGTGGAGATTTAGGCGTTGAAGTTCCGGCACACGAAGTACCTCTCATTCAAAAACAGTTGGTCTTGGCTGCCAAAAAAGCGCGCATACCGGTCATCATCGCCACCCAGATGATGGAAACCATGATTACCAGTCTTACGCCCACCAGAGCTGAGGTAAACGATGTTGCCAACTCTGTAATGGACGGAGCAGATGCAGTGATGCTGTCAGGAGAGACTTCTGTCGGTCAATACCCCGTTCAAGTTATCGAAAAAATGGCACAAATCATCGAAAGTGTCGAGCATTCCGATCTCATCCGAATTCCGTTGACACCTCCGCATATTCGAACCAAACGATACATCACAAAATCGGTCTGTTACCACGCTGCACTGATGGCAAACGAAGTGGAAGCCAAAGCCATCACTACCTTGACAAATAGCGGATATACTGCGTTCCAAATCTCCGCTTGGCGACCTAAAGCACACATATTGGTATTTACTTCCAATCGAAGAATCTTGGGTCAAGTTAATCTGTTGTGGGGCGTAAAAGGATTTTATTACGACAAGTTTGTCAGCACGGACGAAACCGTCGATGATGTCAACAAAATTTGTTGCGAAAAAGGTTACGCTTGCAAAGGCGACTTGGTCATCAGTTTGGCAGCCATGCCGGTTTTTGAAAAAGGGATGGTTAACACGCTTCGGATTTCAGAGGTTTCTTAAGATTAAAAAAGTGTAAAGCTTTAAAACTTCTTCCAACTTTGGAAGAAGTTTTTTTTTATGGTTTAATAGTCAAAAATGGTTGGTAAAAATGCTGGAATGCATTATAAAATATGATGTTTCCAAAAGTTTATTGAAATTCGTTTCAATAA
>PHDQ01000347.1 GCA_002841025.1 Bacteroidetes bacterium HGW-Bacteroidetes-13
ATTTGGGTAAACATTCCCAACAAGTACAATCCCAAAAGCGGGCCGTAGGTGTAACCTGCAACTTTAAACAAGAGCGAGATAATGGCACCTTGGCTGTTTGCAAAAGACATCACGATTAGAAACAGCAGTACGTTTACACCCAAAAGCACTTTGTTTTTTATTTTCTTTCGCTCCGTCGATGCTTTGCTGTCTATTCTCAAAAAATCGTAACAAAACGAGGTTGTCAGTGCGGTGATGGCTGAATCGGCACTCGAAAAGGCGGCGGCTGTGATGCCTAATAAAAATGCGATGCCGCCGAGTATTCCAAAATAATTGAGCGACAACATGGGAAACAATTGGTCAGTATCCACAAACCTCCCGTCCGTTTTGAGCAACGCAATATTGTGATGCTCTGCGTATGTGTATAACAACACGCCGAGACACAGGAAAAGAAATTGTGCCAAAGCCAAAAAGAGGCTAAACACCAACACGTTTTTCCTCGCTTCGTTCACATTTTTGCAGGTCAGTGTTTTTTGCATCATGCTTTGGTCGAGACCCATCATGGCAACAGCAATCAAGGCTCCGGAAATGAATTGTTTGAAAAAATTGGAGCCGGCATGCGTATCCCATTCAAAAATTTTGAAGTACGGACTTTTAATCACGGTTTGAATCATTTCCGTACCGGATAAATCCAGTGAATTTTTAACGGTAAAAACAGCAATCAATCCGGCGGAAAGCAGGAAAAATGTTTGCAAGGCATCTGTCCAAACGATGGTTTTAATGCCGGATTTGTTGGTGTAAAACCATATCAAAACCAGCACGATGACGGTTGTGACATAGATGGGAATGTGAAAGGCATCGAAAAAGGCGAATTGCAAAATTTTGACCGCCAGCAGCAACCGCAAACCCGCACCGAAAGACTGCGAAAGGATGAAAAACAACGAGCCTGTTTTGTAAGTCGTATCACCAAACCGATTGTCTAAAAACTTGTAGATAGACACCAATTTAAGTCGGTAATACAAGGGCACAAGAACAAAGGCGATGAACAAGTAACCAATCACGTTTCCGAGCACAAACTCAAAATAAAACAAATAGTTGTTGCCAACCAAACCGGGAATGGAAACAAAAGTAACCCCCGAAATTACTGCGCCCACCATGCCGAAAGCCACCAAAAACCAAGGTGATTTTCGGTCGCCATCGAAATAGGCGTTTTCTCCTGAGTTTCTAC
>PHDQ01000088.1 GCA_002841025.1 Bacteroidetes bacterium HGW-Bacteroidetes-13
AAAAATAATCCCTAAAACAATCAAAAAAGTCTCGTTGGAGGCTTTTTTTTTGTTTAATTTTGGACACTAAAATTAACAGAACAACATGAGCTTATTAAATTCAGTCATTAAAGTTTTTGTAGGAGATAAAGTTGCGAAAGATTTAAAGCAGATTCAGCCTTTAGTTGACGCCATTAAAAAGACAGAAATTGAAATCTCCAAACTTAACCACGACGAACTAAGACAAAAAACTTCGTATTTTAAACAAAAAATAAAATCCGGTATTGCTGCAAAAGAGCAAGAAATAGAAATTCTTAAAGCTGAGGCAGATAAAACCACAGATATTGATGCCAAAGAGGAAATCTATCAAAAAATAGACGCAATTAATGCGGACATAAAAAGTATCATCCAAAAAGTATTGGATGAAATCCTACCCGAAGCTTTTGCCGTGATGCGCGAAACCGCAAGAAGGTTTAAAGACAATCCGACTATTCGTGTGAAAGCAACCGAATTTGACCGTGAATTTTCAGGTTTAAAATCTTATGTTTCTTTAGAAAACGAACACGCCGTTTGGCAAAATTCTTGGGATGCAGCTGGCAAACCCATTACTTGGGACATGGTACACTACGATGTACAATTGATTGGCGGTATCGCTTTGCATCAGGGTAAAATAGCCGAGATGCAAACCGGTGAAGGTAAAACGCTCGTTGCAACACTCGCCATGTACTTGAATGCATTGCCGGGAAAAGGTGTTCATTTGGTAACCGTCAACGATTATCTCGCCCGACGGGACAGCGCGTGGATGGCGCCGCTTTTTGAATTTCACGGACTGAGAGTCGATTGTATTGACAATTATCAACCGAATTCTAAAGAACGAAGAAGAGCTTACGAAGCCGATATAACCTATGGAACCAACAATGAGTTTGGCTTCGATTATCTGCGCGACAACATGGCACACACGCCTGAAGATTTGGTACAGCGCGAACACAATTATGCCATCGTTGATGAGGTTGACTCCGTTTTGGTTGACGATGCCCGTACGCCACTGATTATTTCAGGACCCGTCCCGGAAGGAGACAGACATGAATTTAACGAACTCAAACCCAAAGTTTCTAATTTGGTAAATCTGCAAAGGCAGTATTTGACCGGTGTGCTGGCAGAAGCCAAAAAACTCATCAAAGAAGGAGATACCAAACAAGGTGGATTATTACTTTTGCGCGTGTATCGCGGTTTGCCCAAAAACAAAGCCTTGATCAAGTTTCTCAGTGAAGAAGGTATCAAGCAATTGTTGCAGAAAACCGAAAATCACTACATGCAAGACAACAATCGGGAAATGCCGTTGGTGGATGAAGAGTTGTATTTTGTCATTGATGAAAAAAACAACCAAGTTGAATTGTCCGATAAGGGAATTGAATATCTTTCCGGCGACACAGACAAAAACTTTTTTGTGCTTCCCGAAATAGGTTTAGAAATAGCTAAAATTGACGAACAAGAAATTTCAACAGAAGAAAAAGCAAAATTGAAAGATTCTTTGTTCAGAGATTTCAACATCAAAAGCGAACGAATTCACACGCTCAATCAACTTTTTAAAGCCTACACACTTTTTGAAAACGATGTCGAATACGTGGTCATTGACAACAAAGTTTTGATTGTTGACGAACAAACAGGTCGTATCATGGATGGACGTCGTTACAGCGACGGTTTGCACCAAGCCATTGAAGCAAAAGAGAACGTTAAAATTGAAGCCGCTACCCAAACTTTTGCAACCGTCACTTTACAAAACTATTTCAGGATGTACAATAAATTGTCCGGGATGACGGGGACAGCTATTACAGAAGCAGGCGAGTTTTGGGAAATATACAAATTGGATGTGATGGAAATTCCAACCAACAGACCCGTCACCCGAAAAGATAAAGACGATTTGGTTTTCAAAACCAAACGCGAAAAATACAATGCAGTCATCGATGATGTAGTCGCGTTATCCAATGCCGGCAGACCTGTTTTGATTGGGACAACTTCGGTTGAAGTCTCTGAATTGCTCAGTCGTATGTTAAAACTTAGAAACATCAACCACAATGTTTTGAATGCTAAATTGCATAAAAAAGAAGCGGAGATTGTCGCCGAAGCCGGTAATAAAGGCGTTGTCACCATAGCGACCAACATGGCGGGTAGGGGAACGGACATCAAACTTTCGGAAGAAGTGAAAGCTGCGGGAGGTTTGGCAATCGTGGGAACCGAACGGCATGATTCGCGACGTGTGGACAGGCAGCTTAGAGGGCGATCCGGTCGTCAGGGCGACCCGGGAAGTTCGCAGTTTTATGTCTCGCTCGAAGATAATTTAATGCGTTTGTTTGGCAGCGAACGAATTGCAAAATTGATGGACAGAATGGGATTGAAAGAAGGAGAGGTCATCCAACACGGCATGATTTCCAAATCCATCGAACGCGCCCAGAAAAAAGTAGAGGAAAACAACTTTGGCATTCGCAAAAGATTGCTCGAATATGACGATGTAATGAACGCCCAACGCGAGGTGGTTTACAAACGCAGATACCACGCTTTGTTTGGAGACAGATTGGCGTTGGACATTGCCAACATGATCTACGATACCGGCGAACAAATTGCGGAGCGAAACAAATTGGCAAACGATTTTAAAAATTTCGAATACGAATTAGTCAAATATTTCTCGATTTCTTCTCCTGTGACGGAAAATGAGTTTTCAACGTTGAGTAATATCGAAATTGCAGGGAAAGTTTATAAAGCTGCTTCTGAACATTACGCCCAAAAAATAGAACGCACTGCTGCTGTGGCTTTTGAGGTCATCAAAAATGTGTATGAAAACAACAGTCAGCGATTTGAACGAATCGTCGTGCCTTTTACCGACGGGCTTAAAACCCTTCAGGTAGTTACGGATCTTAAAAAAGCCTATGAAACCAAAGGAAAACAGCTTGTCGGCGATTTTGAAAAAAACATCACTTTAGCAATTATTGATGATGCTTGGAAAACGCATTTGCGCAAAATGGACGAACTCAAACAATCTGTTCAGTTGGCTGTTCACGAACAAAAAGATCCCTTGTTAATTTATAAATTTGAAGCGTTCGAATTGTTCAAATCAACCATCGAACAAATCAACAAAGATGTTATTTCGTTTTTGTTCAAAGGTGAGTTACCAACGCAAAATCCGCAGGCTATTTCAGAAGCCCGGGTACAACGGTCACAACCCAAAGTCAACGTAACCAAAGAAGAAGTGCTTAACATGGCCGAAAGAGCAGCCATCGCACGTGAAAGCGGACAGCAAACCCAACAACGCCAAGTTACAGAAACCATCACACGCGAAAGACCAAAAATTGGACGAAATGACCGGGTTACAATTAAGAACGTGAAATCCGGCGAAAACAAAACGATAAAATTCAAGCAAGCCGAACCACTCATCGAGCAAGGTGATTGGGTATTGGTTGACTAAATATAGGGCTGATGAAATCTAAAAAATTTACCATAGCGGTTGTCCAATTATCTCTTAACGACACACCCGAAAACAACCTTGCCAAATGCTTGAATTGGGTTGAAAAAGCAGCACAAAAAGGAGCAGAAGTGATTTGTTTGCCTGAATTGTACAGTTCGCACTACTTCTGTCAAAGCGAAACCACCGAAAATTTCAAATATGCCGAACCTTTGGGTGGCATATCATTTACTGCCTTCAGTGAATTGGCAAAAAAATTAAAAACAGTGATTGTCGTTCCTTTTTTTGAAAAAAGAACAGCCGGAATCTATCACAACAGTGCTTATATCATCAATGCAGATGGTACCCAAGCCGGATTGTACAGAAAAATGCACATTCCGGACGATCCGTATTTCTACGAAAAATACTATTTCACTCCCGGCGATATTGGTTTCAAAGCTTTTGAAACGAAATATGGCAAAGTTGGCACACTGATTTGTTGGGATCAATGGTATCCTGAAGGAGCCAGACTGACAGCATTGCAAGGAGCGGAAATATTATTTTACCCAACTGCCATCGGTTGGCATCCCAAAGAAAAGGCGCAATACGGTCACAACCAACGCGAAGCCTGGACAACCGTAATGAGAGGACATGCAGTGGCCAACGGCATTTATGTTGCGGCAGCCAATCGAATTGGTTTGGAAAAACCGCTGAAAGAAAGTGACGGAATCGAGTTCTGGGGTTCCTCCTTTATCGTGGGTCCGCAAGGCGAATTTCTGGCGCAAGCTTCTCAAGACAAAGAAGAAATTTTGATTGCAGAAATCGATCGGGATTTGATGGAAGACGTTCGTCAAAATTGGCCTTTTTTCAGAGATAGAAGAATAGATGCCTATCAAGATATTGTCAAACGCGCCATCGATTAGACATGAAAAAACCTCACAGAAGACTTCCCGCCGAATGGGAGCATCACCATTCTATTTTATTGAGTTTTCCTCACAATGGCAAAGATTGGCCGGGCAAATTTGATACCGCCAAATGGGCATTGATCGATTTTATCAAAAAAGTTGCTCGTTTTGAAAAGCTACTTTTATTGGTTAAAAATGCCAATCACTTGATTACCGTCAAAAATTTGCTCGAACGACATCATGTTGATTATTCAAACATTCAATTTATATTTTTAGAAACCAACCGCAGTTGGATGCGGGATTCGGGTCCGATTATCGTCAAAAAGAAAGACGGAACATCCGAAGCTTTGAAATTCAAATTTAATGGTTGGGCAAAGTATGCCAATTTCAAAAAAGATCGATTCGTCCCGGATACAATCTCCGATTTTTTGAAAATACCACTTACCGAGGTATATCACCGTGATCGACATGTAGTTTTGGAAGGTGGCGCGATAGATGTAAATGGCAGGGGAACTCTTATCACAACTGAAGAATGTCTGTTAGATTCTCAAACTCAGGTCAGAAATAAACACTTTTCTAAAGCGGATTACCAGACGATTTTCAACGAATATTTGGGTGTTTCTAATGTCATTTGGTTGAAAAATGGTATCGTTGGTGATGATACACACGGTCATGTGGATGATATCTGTAGATTTGTCAACCCAAATACCGTAGTTGCTTGTGTTGAGAAAGACATCAACGATCCAAACCATTTCATTTTAAATGAAAATCTGAAAATATTAAAAAACGCACGTTTGGAAAATGGAAGCTCGTTGAATGTCATCGAAATTCCGATGCCCAAACCGGTCTTTTTTGAAGAGATGAGACTTCCCGCCAGTTATGTGAATTTCTTAATTCTGAATGACGCTGTTTTGTTTCCGACTTTCAACGATGACAATGACAAACGCGCTTATCTTATTTTTCAAACAATTTTCCCCGGTCGGGAGGTTATAGGCATCCACGCACTCGATTTGGTTTGGGGATTGGGCACTTTGCATTGTTTAAGTCACGAAATACCTGTTTAATATATAACAATTAGTTATTTTTTTATTTAATCGTGCGGGTTTATTATAAATCATAGGAGAATAGCTTTACTTTTGAAAAAAACTTTAATTAGGTTATGAAACAGAAAGATTTGTTAGCATTGGTTGAGGAATTTGATAGTCCTTTATATGTTTACGACAGTGAAAAAATCACTTCTCAATACCATCGATTGACCAATGCGTTTAAAAACGTAAACAGTCTTCGGATTAATTATGCCGTGAAAGCCTTGTCAAATTTGTCAATTCTCAAGCTTTTCAAACAACTCGGAGCGGGATTGGATACGGTTTCCCTGCAAGAAGTTCAATTGGGTTTGAAAGCGGGTTTCAGTCCCGATAAAATTATCTTCACGCCCAACGGAGTTTCTTTGGAAGAAATCGAGCAAGTTGCGGAACTCGGCGCACAGATTAACATTGACAATCTTTCTATTTTAGAGCAATTTGGCGCACGTCATCCGAAAGTGCCGGTTTGTATTCGCATCAATCCTCATGTGATGGCCGGCGGCAATTCCAAAATTTCGGTGGGTCATATCGACTCTAAATTTGGTATTTCCATTCACCAAATGCCGCATTTGTTGCGCATCATCGAAAATACCAAAATGCATGTCAACGGAATTCACATGCACACGGGTTCCGATATTTTGGATATCGAGGTGTTTTTGTATGCGTCTGAAATTTTGTTTGAAACAGCTAAACACTTTAAAGACCTTGAATTCATTGACTTTGGAAGCGGTTTTAAAGTTCCCTACAAAGAAGGTGACATCGAAACCAATGTGGAAGAATTGGGTCAAAAATTAACACAGCGATTCAACGAATTTTGCAAAGAATACGGCCGTGAACTCACTTTGGCATTTGAACCGGGAAAATTCTTGGTGAGCCAAGCCGGATATTTTTTGGTCAAAGTGAACGTGGTCAAACAAACGACTTCTACCGTTTTTGCCGGGGTAGATTCGGGTTTCAATCACTTGATACGCCCCATGTTTTACAACGCCCAACACCGCATCGAGAACATCTCCAACCCCAAAGGTCGCGAGCGATTTTATTCGGTGGTCGGCTATATTTGTGAAACCGATACATTTGCGAGCAATCGTCGCATCAACGAAATCAACGAAGGCGACATTCTCTGTTTTTACAACGCCGGAGCTTATTGTTTTTCCATGTCATCCAATTACAATTCTCGCTTCAAACCCGCGGAAGTTTTGTGGCACAAAGGCAAAGGACATTTAATCAGCAAACGAGAAACTTTTGAAGATTTAATACGAAATCAGGTAGTTATTGATTTTGAAAAACTTGAAAAACAAAAGGTTAAGTCGTAAAAAGGAGAATTGAAACAGGCGATTTGATAGATTGTTTAATTTTTTTATCTCGCCGAAACTCTTTTAGATTTAATTATATCTTTGCGGGAGTTTTCAGTTGAGATTCTATGCCTTCCAATCGCTTACATTTTATAGATGCCATGCGCACGTTCGCTATCTTGATGATGCTTCAGGGACATTTTGTCTATGAAATGTTGGCGGATGCTTTTCGAGATGACAACAACCCGATTTATGCAACTTGGAAATATTTTAGAGGTGTTACAGCGCCTGTTTTTTTCACCGTTTCCGGTTTTATATTTACGTATCTACTGATTAGAAATCCGCAATTTGGTTGGGCAAATCCGAGGGTAAAAAAAGGAATCCGCAGGGCATTGTACATCATCATGTGGGGTTATTTGTTGCGGTTGAATGTTTGGATGTTGTTTAAAGGAGAAATCACCAGCAGTTCAATCGCGGTAGATGTTTTGCATTGTATAGGTTTTTCGTTGCTGTACATCATCTCGATTTATGTATTGACCGGTAAACATCATAAAACCGCATTGCCCATCATCATGTTGGCAACCGGAATTGTCGTTTTTGCCCTGAATCCGTTGTATGAAAAACAACCCGTTGAATTTTTGCCGAGATTTGCAGCCAACTATTTCACCAACTACTACGGCTCTGTCTTTACCATCATCCCGTGGATTGGTTATGCAGCCTTGGGCAGTTTTTTAGGAATATTGTTTTATCGTTTTAAAGAAATCCATAACTTTTTAAACAAAGCTGTCCTGATTTTAGCGCCCTTGGGATTGTTTCTCATTTTTGTTTCTTCCCCTTTTTTGATTTTACTTTCCGAATGGACAGGAATCAATATTTTTTTTAGAATCAGTCAAAACAACTATCTCTTCATGCGTTTTGGCGATGTGTTGATGTTTTTTTCGGCCTTTATTTTGATTCGTAAATACTTAGAACAAAGTGTCATCGAGGTTTTGGGCAAGAAAACCCTGACCATTTATATTCTTCACTTTATTGTGCTTTACGGCAGTTGGATTGGTTGGGGAATTGTGAGAACTTATAAACACGCATTAGACCCGATTGAAACCATTTCCTCGGTATTGGTGTTTATTTTAGGTATTTGTGTTTTTACTTATTATTTTGAAAAAGAGACCTTAATTGCTTGGATAAAAAACAGCAAAATCTATCGGTGGATATTTGTTCATGCACCTCTTTTCATCCTTAAAAAACTAAAAAGCACGAAAACACTTTATTGATTGATGAGTGCGACGGTATGACAAGCCACCAAGGCAGCAGTTTCTGTTCGCAATCGTTTTTCTCCCAAACCAACCGGTTTAAATCCCGCATTTAAAGCCAAATTGATTTCCTTTTCCGAGAAATCACCTTCCGGACCGATTAGTATTAAAATAGCCCGGTGGGGTAGAAGTGAATTTTTCAGCAACTGCTTGTCTGCATCGACACAATGTGCAACAAATTTATCAGCTTCCGATTTTTCTGAAATAAAATTTTGAAAGGAAATAGGCTTGTCAATTTTTGGGAGATAACAGCGAAGTGATTGTTTCATGGCTGCCTCGACAATCTTTTCCAATCGCTCGGTTTTGAGATTTGTGCGTTCAGAATGATCACAGATGACTGGCGTGATGCGATGGATGCCGATTTCGGTAGCTTTTTCCAAAAACCATTCCAAGCGGTCGGTTGATTTGGTGGGTGCAATCGCAATATGTAAATGGTAAGATTCCGGATTTTCCAAACGGTGTTTAAGCACTTTTGCCGTTGCCGTTTTACTGCTGATTAAATCTATTTCGCAAGTGAACAAGCTTCCGGCTCCGTTTGTTACCCAAATGACATCACCCGGTTTTTTCCGCAACACTTTCACCAAATGCCTGCTTTCCTCCGAATCAAAAACGATTTGCGTGGCATCTTGGGCGATATCAGGTTGGTAGAAAAGTTGCATATCAAAGTGCGTAACGAGATTTGGAGGTGACAAATTCGTCTGTAAAATCGCTTTTTAAAAATTTGTGGTATCCCACAATGCCTATCATGGCGGCATTGTCTGTGGTGTATTCAAACTTGGGAATAAATGTTTTGCAACCCAATGTTTGTTCGAGTTCGCCGATTCTTTTCCGCAATTCGGAATTGGCCGAAACACCGCCGCCGATGGCTACATTTTTGATGCCGGTTTCATGGATTGCCAATTCGAGTTTGTCCAATAAAATTTCGATGAGTGTGTGTTGAACGGATGCACAAATATCTGCAAGGTTTTCTTCGATAAAATTTGGATTGACAGCCTTGTTGTTGTTTAAAAAATTCATGATTCCGGTTTTGATTCCGCTAAAACTGAATTTGTAT
>PHDQ01000089.1 GCA_002841025.1 Bacteroidetes bacterium HGW-Bacteroidetes-13
TAAAAAAATCCAACCACTTTCATGATTGGATTTTCTTGGTCGGGGTGGCAGCTCCGAAGCGTCGGAGGAACCTGCGACCTTTTCGCAATGTTTTTAAATAAAAAAACCTTCCATTTTTATGGAAGGTTTTATTCAGTCGGGGTGGCAGCTCCGAAGTGTCGGAGGAACCTGCGACACGCCGCAATGTTTTTAAATAAAAAAACCTTCCATTTTTATGGAAGGTTTTATTCAGTCGGGGTGGCAGGATTCGAACCTGCGACCTCCTGGTCCCAAACCAGGCGCGATGACCGGACTACGCTACACCCCGATATTCAAATTTTCAAGCGGAGAGTGTGGGATTCGAACCCACGCGACGGTTACCCGCCGACAGTTTAGCAAACTGCTCCGTTAACCACTCTGGCAACTCTCCTTTCTGTTTGTTGCTTTCAACACCCAAAAATGAGGTTGCAAATGTAGCTTTTCATTTTTAACAACACAACATTTTTTTATTAAAACTAAAAAAAAATCAATTTCTTTTTTACTCCGGATATTCTATGCGCAAATGATATATGTTTATCAGCTTGCGCTTCAATACTTTCTTTATTTTTTCGATCTCTTTAAGGGTAATATCTGAGTTGAGAAATTGTTTTTCTTCTATCTGTTTTTCAATGATTTTTTCCACAAAAGCATCGATGATAACTGCATCAGGGTCTTTCAAACTTTTGGATGCAGCTTCAACGCTGTCAGACATCATCAAAATGGCCGTTTCTTTTGAAAAGGGAATCGGCCCGGGATAACGGAACAAATCTTCATCAACTATTTCAGCGGATTCTTTTTCTTTTGAATAAAAATAATACACCAGCATGGTTCCGTGATGGGTGCGGATAAAATCGATGATGCGGTCAGGGATTTTATTTGTTTTTGCCAATGCAATACCGTCTTTAACATGGCTGATAATTATTCTGGCACTTTCAATATTTGACAATTCGTCGTGTAAGTTAGATCCTGAGGTTTGGTTTTCCGTAAAATAGGAAGGATTTTTCATCTTGCCAATGTCGTGATAGAGTGCGCCCACCCTAACCAGCATCGCGTTTGCGCCAATTTCCTGCGCGGCAGCTTCCGCGAGATTAGCCACTTGCAATGAATGGTGAAACGTACCCGGGGCAGTATCTGCCAATTCTTTTAACAAAGGCGAATTGGTGTCTGATAATTCCAAAAGTGAAAAATCGGAAACCAAACCAAACAATTTCTCGTAAATGTAAAAAAGTGGAACTGATAATGCCAAGATTATCAATCCATTGATGACAAAATTGCCAATCGTCAGCCAACTCAAACCGTAAGTGTTGCCTTGATAAATCATTTGAACGGCATAGTAAGAAACTATATAAACAAGTGTAATCCTGCCGACTGAAAGAAATAGGTTAGTTCTTTTATAGGATTCGGAAACAGTCAATATGGTGACAATTCCTGCAATTATCTGCACGATAATAAATATGGAACTGTCCGGAACAACAAGACTAATAATCAAGATTGTGACAACATGCGTAAACAAGCCCAAGCGGGGATCAAAAAAAGCTTTAATCAACAAGGGTAAAAGACACAACGGAACAATATACAAATAGTCGGGTGCGCGATTGATTATTGTTGCGACTGCCAAAACAGCCAAAATCATATTGAGCAGTATAAAAAGTACTTTCCGATTATCTTCATAGATTTCCTTTCTGTATTTTCGAATAAATAAGAAAAGCATGACCAACAAGATAAAAACCAATACCGCATATCCGCCGATCAAATAATTGGATCGGAACTCCGCTTGTTGATAGGTATAATTGAATTTTAAAGCTTCCAATATTTTGAATGAATCTTCAGAAACCGGCTCGTTTGAAGAGATAATCAATTTTCCTTTTTCGACAAATCCTTCCCAAAGTGATATTTGGTCGAGTTGTTGTTGTTTGTGTTTTAAGGTCAATTGATCATCAAAAAAAGTGTTTGGCGGAAGAATAGGAAACAAGGTATCCAAGCCAGATTTAATCACGAATTTTTTAACATCTTGAATCGTCAGAAAATTACTGTAATCTTGATTGATAATCCGATTGTTTTTCTCCAAAAAAAATGTTTTGGATTGATTTTCAATTTTTTGCTCTGCAATAATCCCTTTCGCATACAAAGAGTCTAATTCATTAATTTTAGTTCGAATTTGTTTCTTTTTATTGCCACTTTCTATCCAATGGAGTTTCGAAACAGCGATGGTTCGAATGGAATCGAAAACGAGTGAATCTATCGCATAAAAAAGAGGACTGCTTTTCTCAATTCTTTTTTTTTCTGCCGAAATTTTCTCTTTGCTCTTGGGTAAACTAAAATCAAACGGCGCATACAAATCCTCGTGTTGCCATGGCATTCCCATTTTGTAATCAAAACTAAACTGATGTTCCTTCGGGAGTAGATAAACGATCAGCAAGGTTGAAATAATTAGTAAAAAGGCTTTACCAATCAAGTTTTGAAAATGTAAAATTTTGGAAAGAATGGTCTTCATAAAAAGGAAAGAATTGCTCAAAAGTACGAAATCAAATGAAAAAATATCTTGTTAATCATTTTAAAAGTAGCTTGAACTAAAATCTATTTTTTGTAATTTAGCAATAGATTGTAATATATTTTAAAAATTATTCAAAAATGAATCAAGATATAGTAGTTGTGTCATTTGCCAGAACACCCATTGGGAGTTTTTTGGGATCACTTTCAAACATTCCAGCCACCAAACTCGGTTCCATCGCCATCAAAGGTGCTTTGGACAAAATCGGATTAAACCCTGACAAGGTCGATGAAGTTTTTATGGGAAATGTAGTTCAGGCAGGTGAAGGACAAGCACCCGCCAAACAAGCGGCATTGGGTGCCGGCATTCCCAATTCAGTTCCCTGCACGACGGTCAATAAAGTTTGTGCGTCCGGCATGAAAGCTGTCATGCATGCGGTTCAAGCCATCCGTTGTGGAGACGCAGAAATCGTCGTTGCCGGCGGCATGGAAAACATGAGCCAAATTCCACACTATCTGCATGTCAGAAATGGTTATAAGTATGGTCCGGCCGAACTTATTGATGGTTTGCAAAAAGACGGTCTCAGCGATGCATACGATCATCAAGCCATGGGAATTTGCGGAGATTTGTGTGCTGCCGAGCATCATTTTACCCGCGAACAGCAAGATGCCTACGCGATTCAATCTTATCGACGTTCTGCCAAAGCTTGGGCGGAAGGTAAATTTGCCGATGAGGTAGTTCCGGTCGAAATCCCGCAACGCAAAGGCGATCCGATTTTGATGAAGGAAGATGAAGAGTACAAAAATGTAGCTTTTGATAAAGTTCCGCAACTCCGGCCTGCTTTTACCAAAGACGGAACAGTCACTGCCGCCAATGCATCGACTATCAATGATGGTGCCGGAGCGATGATTTTAATGTCTGCCGAAAAGGCAAAATCTTTGAATCTCAAACCAATCGCTAGGATAATCGGTTATGCAGATGCTTCTCAAGAGCCCAAATGGTTTACGACCACGCCCGCGAAAGCATTGCCCAAAGCACTCGCGAAAGCTGGAATTTCTGTTGACCAAGTTGATTTTTTTGAGTTTAACGAAGCCTTTTCTGTGGTTGCATTAGCCAATATGAAACTCTTGGGATTGACCGATAAGAATGTCAATGTGAACGGAGGTGCTGTTTCGTTAGGACATCCGCTGGGCTGCTCCGGCGTACGGATATTAATCACGCTCTTGGGCGTACTCAAACAAAACAACGGGAAAATTGGCGCAGCAGCTATTTGTAATGGTGGCGGCGGCGCTTCGGCTGTAGTTGTAGAAATAATTTGATGTTGTATATTTGTTTGACTTTATGCAAATCGCAATTTTGACAGATTTAGGTCGATTTACAACTAATTTAACTGTAGTCTTTTGGAAAATTTTGGAATTTGTGCTTTAAGCATCGTCCCGCTGAGAGGCGAACCGAGTGATAAAAGTGAAATGGTTTCTCAATTGCTGTATGGCGATACTTTTAGGGTGTTGGAACGCACCAAAAAATGGACACAAATTGAAACAACTTTTGACAGCTATAAAGGATGGATTGATACCAAACAAACGCGTGAATTTGATTGGAAAAATTTACCTGAAAAACTTACTTTTTCTTCAGATTTGGTTGAGCATATCATTGAAGAGAACAATCAATTGACGACCATCGTTTTAGGGTCAGATGTTTCGCATCTAAAACGGCTAAATCACAGACACGAAGGAAATACGTACAGTGGAAAATTACCGAAAAATAAATTGGTTGAAATCAGTTTGATGTATTTGAATTCACCTTATTTATGGGGCGGTAAAACACCCTTCGGCATTGATTGTTCAGGCTTGACGCAAATGGTTTACAAATTAGGCGGATACCCATTACCGCGCGATGCATGGCAACAGGCAAACGTCGGTGAAACCTTGAGTTTCATTGAAGAAAGCGAACCCGGCGATTTGGCATTTTTTGATAATTCCGACGGGAAAATAGTTCATGTAGGCATCATACTGAGTGAGCACCAAATCATCCATGCGCACGGCAAAGTGCGAATCGACAAATTAGACCAATACGGAATTTTTAATTCGGATACAAAGAAACACTCCCATCAATTGCGGGTAATCAAAAAAGTGATTTAAAAAGAATGAAATGCGTTTAAGCTTTTTCGCGAGCTTCTTGTTTTGCTTTTTTCTTCTCTTTGAGTCGTTCGAGTAAAGCTCCGCCAATCCAGTAAGGAATGATTGAAGCAAGAAAAATCATCAACCAAAAACCAATGGTCAAGATACCAAGAAATGCTAAAAAACCGAGATATTGATCAAATGTAAACATGCGCTTAAGATTGTTTCTGAAAAGTTTTACAAATATATAATTATATCTGATAAATTTTAGTCAACTCTTTAGATTTTATTCCCTTTTTATTCACGACCGAATTTTTAAATTGGTTATTTTTGTAAAAAACAAATCAACATGGAATATCGTATAGAAAAAGACACCATGGGCGAAGTCAAAGTCGCCTCAGATGTTTATTGGGGCGCACAAACTGAGCGTTCACGAAATAATTTTAAAATCGGTGAACCGGCTTCTATGCCCAAAGAAATCATCGAAGCTTTTGCTTATCTCAAAAAAGCTGCCGCCTTCACCAATTGTGAATTGGGTGTGCTTCCCATAGAAAAGCGCGACCACATCGCCCAAGTTTGCGATGAAATCCTGCAAGGCAAACTCGATAATCAGTTTCCGTTGGTCATCTGGCAAACCGGATCGGGTACACAGAGTAATATGAATGTGAATGAAGTAATTGCCAATCGCGCTCATGTTTTGGCTGGCAAAAAAATTGGTGAGGGCGACAAAACCTTGCAACCCAACGACGATGTCAATAAATCGCAGTCTTCCAATGACACCTATCCGACTGCCATGCACATTGCGGCTTACAAAGCGGTCATAACTTCAACGATTCCGGGCGTAACCAAGCTAAGAGATACGCTCAAACGCAAATCGGAAGAATTCAAAAAAGTGGTCAAAATCGGTCGTACACATTTGATGGATGCCACGCCACTCACCCTCGGGCAGGAATTTTCGGGTTATGTTTCGCAATTGGATCACGGATTGAAAGCATTGAATAATACATTAACGCACATGTCCGAATTGGCTTTGGGTGGAACGGCGGTAGGTACGGGTATAAACACCCCAAAAGGTTATTCAAAACGCGTAGCAGAATACATCGCTAAATTCACCGAATTGCCATTCAAAACTGCAGATAACAAATTTGAAGCACTAGCCGCGCATGATGCGATGGTAGAAACACACGGCGCATTGAAGCAATTGGCAGTTTCACTTTTTAAAATTGCGAATGATGTACGTCTGTTGGCTTCAGGTCCTCGGTCGGGTATTGCAGAAATAATTATTCCGGCCAACGAACCGGGTTCCTCCATCATGCCTGGAAAAGTCAACCCTACACAGTGCGAGGCACTCACCATGGTTTGCGCGCAAGTTCTCGGCAACGATACAGCCATCAGTTTTGCCGGTACGCAAGGTCAGTTTGAACTCAATGTGTTCAAACCCGTGATGGCTGCCAACTTCTTGCAGTCTGCCAGACTCATCGGCGATGCTTGTCTTTCTTTTGAAGAACATTGTGCCGCAGGTATTGAACCCAATTATCCGAGAATCAAAGAGTTGCTGAACAATTCGCTGATGTTGGTAACGGCACTCAACACAAAAATCGGGTACTACAAAGCGGCGGAAATAGCCAATACGGCACATCAAAACGGAACTACGCTTCGCGAAGAAGCCGTCCGACTCGGTCACGTGACCGCCGAAGAGTTTGACGCTTGGGTAAAACCGGAAGATATGATTGGGTAGCAGAAGTAAGTGAAGTCAGAAGTCAGAAGTAGCCTGCCTGCCGTCAGGCAGGGGAGTCGGAAGAAAATTGGAAACCGGTGGTTGAGCCTCGAAGCGTCGGGGTCGAGAACACCATTCGCAGAAATCGGAAGTTGAAAATATAGATTGCTCATTTCCTGAGTCCTGTTTCCTGAGTCCTGTTTCCTGAGTCCTGTTTCCTGAGTCTTTTTTCTTGCTTCTTACTTTCAAAAAACGCTTACCGCTTCCTATCAAATCATTGCATTTTGTAGAAACCAATTTTCGATTATTTTATTAAATTTCCCTTTCGGAATAAGGAGACTTATGGAAATAGAAATCATTCCGTATCAACCGGATTTTAAGACAGATTTTGTTCGGCTGAATGTTGCTTGGTTGGAAGAATTTTTTGAAGTCGAACCAATCGACAAAGAAGTACTGAATCATTGCGAAGAAAGCATCATACAGAAAGGAGGCTTTATCTTTTTTGCCAGGTCAGGCGATGCTATTCTTGGCACTTACGCTTTTATCAAAATCGAATCCCATGTTTTTGAATTGACAAAAATGGCGGTCGATAAAAATTGCAGAGGACAGGGGATTGGCCAATTGATGCTCGACCACGCAGTGGTTTTTGCAGAAAAACACCATTGGAAGAAACTCATTCTCTATTCAAACACTCTTTTGGAGAACGCGATTTACCTCTATCGAAAGTGCGGTTTTATCGAAGTTCCGTTAGAAAAAGACTGCGTTTACAAACGCGGAAACATAAAGATGGAATTGGTTTTTTGATCGCTTTTTATAGATAGTTTTAAAATAATGTGAGTTCGAAATAAGAAAAACAAACAAACGAATCAAATTAAACATAAATTATTGTCATTCAATGATTTTCAAAAAAATAGTTAACTGCGTCCATTCGCGGGATATTCTTTAAAAGCCTCCCGCAGATAACGCAAATCGGCGCAGATGGAAATAAGTTAAACTCAAAACGCTTTAAACTACTTAATTATATATCGAACTCGCGTTAAAATAAAAAAACAGCCAAATAAGCTGTTTTTTTTATGCTATTAAAAAAGGATTCAATTCACTCAACTTCTGCCAAAGCTCTGTTTTTCTTAAACGGACGAATGATAAGTCGTGCTTCGCGGTCAAAACGGATGTAATTATACACCCAATTGATAAAGACTACCATGCGATTGCGAAAACCAATCAGGTAATACAGGTGAATGTACATCCATACAAACCAAGCAAACACGCCCTGAAATCGGAATTTAGGCAGGTCAACCACCGCCTTGTTGCGCCCGATGGTTGCCATCGAACCTTTGTTTCTATACACAAAAGGCTTCATGGTTTTTCCTTTGATTTTCCTAACCAAATTATCACCGACAGCCATTCCTTGCTGCATTGCTGCTTGAACCATCATCGGATGACCGTTCGGAAATTCTTCTGACTGCATGACCGCCATGTCGCCGATGGCAAAAACATTGTCAAAACCAATCACTTGGTTAAATTCGTTGACTTTGACTCGGTTGCCTCTGGCGATTAAATCGGCACCGTCCAATCCCTTGGGCACATTGCCCATCACACCGGCAGCCCAAATAAGCGTGGCAGTTTCAAAGCAAAGATCGGAATTGGTTTTTGCCTCATATCCGTCATAATCTGAAATGTGACTGCCTTTAAAGATATTAACACCGAGTTTAATTAAAAATTCTTCAGCCTTTTTAGATGCGTTTTCACTCATGGCATCGAGCAGTCGGTTGCTGCCTTGCACAAGGTTGATTTGCATCTGGCGAATGTCTAAATCCGGGTAGTCTTTGGGTAAAATTCCTTTTTTGATTTCAGCCAACGCACCTGCCAATTCTACTCCGGTAGGTCCGCCACCGACAATGACAAAATTCATCAAAGCATTGCGTTCGTTGATGTCGGAAGTGAGCAATGCTTGTTCGAAATTCTCCAAAATCATGCTTCTAAGGTTCAACGATTCGGGGACGGTTTTCATCGGCATGGCGTATTTCTCGATTTGCTTGTTGCCAAAAAAATTGGTTTTGGAGCCGGTGGCAACAATCAGGTAATCATATTTTAATTTACCAATATCCGCGTGTACCAAGTTTTTTTCGGGAATAATTTCATCTACATTAGCTAAACGGAAATGAAAATTGGGAAAATCGGTCAGTACTTTCCGGATGGGATAAGCAATGGAGTCGGGTTCGAGACCGCCGGTCGAAACTTGATAAAGAAGAGGCTGAAAAGTGTGATAGTTATGCCTGTCCAAAAGCACCACTTGAAGTTCTTTGTTGGCAAGTTGTCTTGCCAAGGAAATGCCTGCAAAACCACCGCCGATGATGACTACGCGGGGCATGCTTGTTTTGGGTATGTTCATCAGTTTATATTTATTGCTTTTTTTAAGGGTTAGATACTTGTCAGTATACATTGAAATTTATCAAAAGAAATATTTTCGGTCAAGCTTCCAAAATCGAAATTTCTTACAAGATAGTAGCAATAATATGTTTTTCCTTTCTTTTTTATTTAACTTTATGAAGTTGTAACATTTTCTTAAGAGTCAATACTCATTGTTAATCACAAAAAAAATCTGAATAAAACCTGCTTTGGAAAAGAACTTTATCGAATTATTGGAAGCCAACCAAAACCTGATTCACAAGGTTTGTCGGATTTATACAAATGACAGAGACAGTCA
>PHDQ01000090.1 GCA_002841025.1 Bacteroidetes bacterium HGW-Bacteroidetes-13
CCCAAACTGAATCCGGCTTGAAGTTGTGTCAAGTCCGGAACGAATATCTTTTGCCCTTCAATCTCATCACCTGTCAAATCTTCATTTCTATAGAAAGCATAAGCCGTTCCTGAAAATTGGTTGGTACCGCTTTTGGTAACCGCATTGACGGAAGCACCTGTAAACCCAGCTTGAGTCACATCATAAGGAGCGAGTGACACTTGAATTTGGTCAATCGCATCCAATGAAATCGGTTGCGCGTTGGTTTGTCCACCGGGTGTGGCAGCATCCAATCCGAATGGATTGTTGAAGATGGAGCCATCTAATGAAAAGTTATTGAATTGGTCATTTCTACCGCCAAAGGAGTTTCCTGTCGCGGTGGGTTCTAACCGATAGAAATCTTGGGCCGAACGGGTGATTGATGGCAATCGAGTCAGTTCTTTTCTACCCAAATTGGTTTCCGGACCTGTTCGGTCGCTGTTGAAAGTGTTTGAACGGTCGGCAGTCACGACAACTTCGCCGAGTTCCTGCGTGTCAGCGGCTAAAGAAACATCCAAATTAAAAGTTTGCCCCAAGTCAAGAAACACATTGTTCAATTCTCTGGATTTGAAACCGATGTAGGAAACGGTAATCTTGTAGGGACCTCCAATCCGGAGGTTGAGCATGTTTACACGTCCATCATCGTTGGTAATGGTTCCGTAGGTTGTCCCTGTCGGTGTGTGAATAGCGACAATGGTTGCACCGGGAAGTGGTTGGTTGTTGTCATCTGAAATGACACCTTTGATGTTGGAGGTAGTCACCTGAGCATGGATGAATCCTACCGTAAAAAGTACGGCAAGAAGCGTTAATTTTTTCATCATGATATTGTTAGATTTAATTGTTTTGAAACAGTCAAATATAACCATAAAAAAAGCCGCTCCAAGAGCGGCCTTTAAGAATTTATTAACTAAAAATTGTTAATTAATTTGCTTCAGCAATTACTTCAAAAGGGAAGTCAACGATCACATTTCTATGCAATCTTATAGCAGCTGTGTGGGTACCGGTAGTTTTAACAGCACCTCCAACGATAGAGATAAACTTGCGATCGATAGACAAACTTTGTTTATCAAGCGCGTCTGCCAAATCTGCATTGTTGATTGATCCAAAAAGTTTTCCGGAACCGCCGGCTTTAGAAATAATTTTAATTTCAGTTGCTTTTAGTAACTCAGCTGTTTTCTTTGCTTCGTCAACCAATTTTTGTTCTTTAAATGCCTGTTGTTTTAGTGTTTCTTGCAATTGTTTTCTTGCAGAAGTTGTTGCCATCACGGCAAATCCTTGTGGTATCAAGTAGTTGCGACCGAATCCGTTCTTAACAGATATTACGTCGTTTTTAAAACCTAAGTTTTCTACGTCTTGTTTTAGAATAAGTTCCATTGTTGCCTAAGTTTTTATTTTAACAAATCAGTTACATAAGGCATCAAAGCCAAATGACGTGCTCTTTTGACAGCCAAAGCAACTTTTCTTTGGTATTTCAAAGATGTCCCGGTAAGTCTTCTTGGAAGTATCTTACCTTGTTCGTTTACAAATTTCAAAAGGAAATCAGCATCTTTATAATCAACGTATTTAATACCTGTTCGTTTGAAACGGCAATATTTTTTTACGGTAGATGTTTCAATGTTTAAAGGTGTTAGATAACGAATCTCACCTTCTTTTCTGCCCGAAGCTTGTTGTTCTATAACGGTTGTTTCTGACATCTTAATTGGCTTTAGCGGTTAGTTTTGTTCTTCTTTTCACAGCCCAAGCGATGGCGTGCTTGTCAAGTTTGACAGTGATAAAACGCATGATGCGCTCATCTCTTCTGAATTCGGTTTCGAAGGCGGCCAAGTGCTCACCTTCCAATTGAAATTCAAACAAGTGATAAAAACCACTTTTTTTGTTTTGGATTGGGTAGGCCAATTTTTTAAGCCCCCAATCTTCCTTCGACACAATCTCGGCACCGCGAGAAACGAGAAAATTCTCAAATTTTTCTACTGTTTCCTTTATCTGTACATCAGATAAAACGGGATTCAAGATGAAAACAGTTTCATAATGATTCATACTAATGATTTATTTAAAATGGTCTGCAAAATTAAGCTAATTGTTTGATTTGGCAAGTGTCTGAAAAAAAATCTTTTAAAATATATCAGAAGCTTACAGATTAGAAGACCATTTACTGGCTATAACATTGTAATTGATAGGGATAGCGGGCTCTTTATTCTCCAGTATTCTAAATCGAAAAGATTGTTGTAGTATGGTTTCAATTAAAAAATCTTCTTCATTTGTATCTGGATGATATTCACTCTTGAGATTGATGTCAAACATTTTAGCCGTAGAATTGTACCAAAAAGCATTCCAGCCACTACGCAATTCTTTTACCAAATCAAAAGTGGTTTGCCCGGTTTGTCGATGAATCAATTTCACCAATATCCGACCATCCGTGCGACTCATTTTTTTTAATTTAGCCTCAAATTCATCCTCCATATAGTGCTGAACCAGACGTGTATATTTCTTTTTGTCTGATTTTGACTTCATCTTTTCCAATCGCTCATTCAAAATGGTTAGCCTTTCGGATGCTAATTTGGCATAAGGATACACTTTTCTAACCTTTTTGGTCAGGAAATAAATTCGTTTGTTTCGCTCAATGGATTTATTTTTGTCGGTTACCGTAACCTCTTTGAGGACAATCAAAGCCATTGGCAACGAATCTTCGGCAATTGTATCTACCGTCATTTTAGAAAAAACAGCCGAGGGCTTCTCTTGCGAAAAAGAGAAACCGAAGCAAATCAAACTCAAATAAAAGAAAATTGATTTCATGCCATCCTGTTAATATTGAGCAAATTTAAACAAAATGTAGCAATTGTAATTGTTAAAGTAGTCGGAGTTAATTAACTTCGCCTAAATTTTATCAAATCATGCGTAAAAAAGACATTCTTAACAAAAAATCTTTAACTTTTTTAGAAAAATACCTCAACAATGCCTCCCCTACCGGCTCAGAATACAAGGGTCAAAAACTTTGGATGGAATATGTAAAACCTTATGTAGACACTTTTATCACAGATATTTATGGAACTTGCGTGGGTGTTATCAACCCGGAAGCCGACTACAGAGTGGTTATAGAAGGCCACGCCGATGAGATTTCTTGGTATGTGAATTACATCACCGACAACGGATTGATTTACGTCATTCGCAACGGTGGAAGTGACCACCAAATTGCCCCATCCAAACGCGTTAACATTCACACCAAAAACGGAATAGTTGATGGTGTTTTTGGCTGGCCTGCCATTCACACCAGAAACAGGGGAAAAGAAGAAGCTCCATCGTTAGACAATATTTTTATCGATGTCGGTTGCAAGACCAAAAAAGAAGTAGAAAAATTGGACATCCATGTTGGTTGCGTCATCACTTATCCCGACGAATTTTTTGTGCTGAACAAAGTGAATTTTGTCGGTCGTGCTTTAGACAACCGCATGGGCGGATTCATGATAGCCGAAGTGGCGAGGTTGCTTCATGAAAACAAAATCAAACTGCCTTTTGGCCTGTATATCACCAATTCCGTTCAGGAAGAAATCGGCCTCAGAGGTGCGGAAATGATAACACACACCATCAAACCCAATGTAGCCATCGTCACCGATGTCTGCCACGACACCACCACGCCCATGATTGAGAAAAAACGTGAAGGAGAAACCGAAATAGGAAAAGGTCCGGTGATTTCTTATGCGCCTGCCGTACAAAACAAATTGCGTGATTTGTTGATAACAACCGCCGAAAAAACGGAGATTCCTTTCCAAAGATTGGCATCTTCTCGTTCAACAGGAACCGACACCGATGCTTTTGCTTACAGCAACGGCGGTGTGGCTTCGGCACTGATTTCGCTACCACTTCGCTACATGCACACCACCGTTGAAATGGTTCACAAAAACGATGTAGAAAACGTCATCCAATTGATCTACGAGAGTTTACGCGCCATTGAAAACAATCAATCGTTCAGTTATTTCGATTAAAGACGCTTGTTAAAATATTAAATTTTTACTTGTTAAGCCGCCGTAATAGGCGGCTTTTGTATCTTAGCAAATCTCATGTATTATCCATATGACCAAAAACACTTTGACCGAACGAGTTTTGGATTTTTTAAAAAACTTCCCACCCTTCAGCATGCTCTCCAAGAATGAACTTCAAACCATTTGTGAGCAAGTTCAAATCTATTATTTCGATAAAAACGACTTTTGCTTTACAGAAAACGAAGCTGCTCAAGATCGATTTTATATTGTGCACGAAGGCGCAATCGGGTTGTTCAGAAATGTTGAAAAAGAAATGTTGATAGACATTTGTGACGAAGGTGATGTTTTTGGGCTGCGCCCACTTATCAATAACGAAAAATATATGATGAGTGCCAAAGCGGTGGAAGAAAGTATCGTTTACGGCATCCCCATTGAAGTTTTTAAAAATATCTATGACAAAAATCAAAAAGTAAGTAACTACCTCATTTCCTGTTTTGCATCCAACAACAATCAACCCTTGCACGACACCAAACATCTAAGCGGTTTTTCTACAGACGACAGCCCAGGTTTTCACGATTTGCAACGCGTTTCCTTCACCAAAAAACCGGCTCAATGTTCACCTGAAACTTCCATTCAGGATGCGGCACTCTTGATGACCCGCAAAAAAACGGGCTGTTTAATCGTTACAGAAAACAAAAAACCCATCGGCATCGTTACCGACAGAGACATCAGAACCAAAGTTGCCACCGGCAAATTTGATTCTAATTGTTTGGTGTCAGCCATCATGTCTTCTCCGGTGAAAACCTTTTCGGAAGACATCACGGTGACGGAGGCGCAAATGGCTATGCTCGACCACAGCATCGGGCATTTATGCATCACCAAAGACGGCAAATCGGACTCTGTAGTAAAGGGAATAATTTCCGATCGAGATTTATTGGTCATGCAGGGCAACAGCCCGACCGTTTTGGTCAGAGAAATCAAAAGGACTGACAGTGTCAAATCGTTAAAATTTATCAGAGAAAATGCAAATCAGCTATTGGAATCCTACCTCAACCAAAACATTCCAATCTTGTTGGTTTCGAAAATCATTTCAGAAATCAACGATGTGATTACCAAACGCACCATTGAACTTGCACTTGAGGACATGAAATCATCCCCACCCTGTACTTTTGTTTGGTTGGCCATCGGCAGTCAAGGAAGGCAAGAACAACTGTTATTAACGGATCAAGACCACGCCTTGATTTATGAAAACATCGAAGTTGCCCGCCAAGATGAGGTGAAAAACTATTTTCTGAAATTGGCAAAAAAGGTTTCCAAATCACTGAATTTAATCGGTTTTGAATATTGCGGTGCCGACATGATGGCCTCTAATCCGAGGTGGTGCTTGTCCATCGACGAATGGGAAAAACAATTTACCCGGTGGATAAACGAGCCAGGGGATGAAGAAATCAGATTGTCTTCCATTTTTTTTGATTATAGACCCGTGTTTGGAAACAATGCGCTTTCTGAACAACTCACCGATTGCATTTTGGGTCAACTCAACAAAAACCAGATATTTCTGACCTCTTTGGGCAACAACACACTGCGAAAACCTACGCCACTTGGGTTCTTCAGGCAATTTTTGTTGGAAAAAAACGGCGAACACAAAGACACTTTTGATATCAAAGTAAGAGCTTTGATGCCATTGATAGATGCAGCTCGCATGATTATTCTTGATCACGGTGTCCGATCGTTCAACAACAGCATCCAACGCTATGAAAAACTCGTTGAACTAGAACCCCAAAACGCTGAACTCTACTCCGATTGTATTGAAGCTTTTAAGGTGTTTCTGCATTATCGAACCAAACAAGGCTTGACCAACAAAGACAGCGGCAGGTTTATCAAACTCGAATCGCTCAGCAAGGCAGACAGAATAATATTGAAAAGCTCGTTTCAAGCAATTTCTGATATACAAGAATTGCTAAAAATACGTTATAATCTATATTATTATTAATTTGTTTATTTTGAAGATTAATCCCAAAAAAATTCAGCAATTCATATTAATCTTCTTTCTGATACAGAGTTTCTACAATTATTCTCAACGAAAAATTCATTATGAAGTGGAGTTGTCTTCTTATGTAAGCAGCGAAACCAAGCTGCCCTTTTGGATGGATGCAAACACCCAAGGATTGGTCCGTAATCAAGATAATACGGGTTTAATTTTCGGATTTGATTCGGGTTTCTCCAAACAAAATCCGAATCTTTTAGATTTTGCCGTCGGTAGTACTTTCTATGGATTCTCTTCAAGTGAAAAGACAAAGTTGGAAATCAATGCGTTGTTCGCCGCAGCTCAATACAAAAAAATCCGCCTGACAGCGGGAAGTAAACACGAAACCATCCGATACAACGGATTGTCTTCTTCAAACGGAAATATTATTTACTCAGGTAACACGAGACCGTTGCCGGGAATTTCATTGAAAACTTCAGAATTTATCCCGATACTTTTTGATGGAAAACTCTCTTTTAATGCCGAGTTTGGGGAATATTTTTTAAATGACGATCGATTTGTGGACGACGCACAAATGCACCATAAGTCTTTGTCTTTCAAAATAATAACTTCCAATAAATCAAACCTCACGGTAGGCGTTGAAGACTTCGCAATTTGGGCGGGAACATCGCCCGAACTCGGCAAACTTCCTTCCGGATTAGATGATTTTCTTCGCGTGGTTGGCGGTCTTTCGGGCAGTGGTGATGCGCCTGAAGGTGATTTCATCAATGCTTTGGGAAACCACATAGGTGCCTATCGGGTTGCTTATCAGCAGCACAACGAGAACACCGTTTGGGAAGTTTATTGGTCGCATCCGTTTGAAGACACTTCGGGTAGAGAATTGAACAATATCGAAGACGGTTTGTATGGTCTGTATTTAGATTTTAAAAAACCTGAATCCATCTTATCGCACTTGCTATTTGAGGTTACTTATACCAAAAATCAAAGTGGGAAAGGTCAGATTCATGGCTTTGATGATTATTTCAACAATACTATTTATCGCTCCGGCTATACTTTTTTCGGTCGCAGCATCGGTTCGCCTTTTTTCACCCCTGCCGAAACGGATGAAAACGGGATAACGAAAGGCGTTTCAAACAATAGCTTTATAGCCTATCACACCGGATTTAGTGGGAAAATCGCAAATAATCTGCACTATAAAACCTTGTTGAGTTACTCCAAAAACGATGGCACAAAAGGAACGCCATTTTCCAACAGTAGAAATCAATTTTCGGGTTTGCTCGATTTGAATTACGCTACACCCCAGCTACCATTCTCTATTTCGTTGGGTCTGGGAGTCGATGGCGGAAGTTTGTTGGATGATTCGTTTGGTGTTTACGTCAAACTTTTCAAGACCGGGATTTTTTGAACCAATTTAAAAGCAAATTATCCATAGCAAATCATCGGCATTGCCATTAATTTTGCTTGCACTAAATGCTTACAATCATTTTATTTTGTACTTTTTAAGCATCCCATTTCCCAAGATCAAGAAATGCCCGGTGCACTTAAACTTTGCGGCGCATCTTAGTTTCCCACGTATTGTAAAGTTCCATATAATTAGTAAGTTTGCACAAATTGATTTAAAATGCAAAAACTTCTGACAGAAAATATAGACATAATAAAAACCCTATGTGAAAAACATAATGTAAAATCTTTATTTGCATTTGGATCTGTTTGTACAGAAAATTTCAATGATTCCAGCGACATTGATTTACTAATTTCATTTAATCGGATGGACTATGGAGATTATGCCGATACATATTTTGAATTAGCAGAAAAATTTGAGGATATTTTTCACAGACCGGTTGATTTAGTAACTGAAAAATCTCTTTCAAACCCCTATTTTATCGAATCATTAAACAAAACAAAGACTCTACTGTATGGAGCTTGAAATCAAGAAATATTTGTATGACATTCAAGAATCGATAGACTCAATCGAGCAATACCTAAGTAATAAAAAGGATTTCAACATTTATTTGTCGGACAAGATGTTACGCAGAGCAGTTGATAGAGAATTTGAAATTATTGGTGAAGCGATGGGGAAAATTGAAAAAATTGATTCTACTTTAGCCATAACCGGCAAAAAGCAAATAATCAGTATGAGAAATCGTGTGATTCACGGTTATGACAACATTGATGATGGCATCATTTAGGGAACGATTGTTCGGCATCTTCCTACCCTTAAAAAAGAAATTAGAGAGCTGTTAAAGTGAATAGAAGTAAAGTGTAGAAAAATTGAAATTTACATTGCATACATAACATATTAACACATCTGAAGAATATATGTTGTTATTTTGTCCAAAATTTATAGAAATGAAAAAAATATTATTCGTTTTGCTTCTGCTCACATTATCAAACGGTTGGTCGCAAGAATGTGACTACAAAGCCAATTTAGACAGTGAAGTCATCAAACTAAAACTCACCAAAGAATATTTGATGTGGTTTAAAAACATCGGTGGCATGACAGAATATATCGAGTTTTCTTTGGCCAACAGAGATTCGTTGCGGTTTTTAAATGTAAGCATTTCAAAAATTGACAATAAAGTAGAAAATGATTCGCTTTGTTTCAACACAAGCACCCGCATGTATCTTCAGGTATCCAACAGTAAAATTGCGGTTTTGCCTTATTTTGACGTAGAACAATGTTCGAAAATTGTCGATTTTGAAGAAACGAATGAACAAATGCGAACCATCAGTGCTTCATTTTTAATCACAGAAACGGCTTCAAATATTCTCAAAGAATCACCGCTTAGTTTTATGAGAATCACCCACAACGGCGAAGACAAAGATTATGTGGTTAGAAAGGCAATAGTCGATCCAAAATTCGGTATCGAATCTTATCCGGAAAACTACTTCGTCAGTCAACTCCACTGTATCGATTAACCAACTAATTTGCCCACTCTTCGATAGAATCTTTGTTGAGTTTTACATAATCTGTGTTGCCTTCTTTTTGTGCCAATTCAAGTGATTTTTTGGCGGTTGCTACCGCATTTTTATAATCTCCTAAGTCGGCTTGTATCAAAGATTTTT
>PHDQ01000348.1 GCA_002841025.1 Bacteroidetes bacterium HGW-Bacteroidetes-13
ACATCTCCCGACATTTCGGTCAAATGATAAAATCCTTCTCTGCCTTCCGTGTGTTCGGGAACTTCCTGTGCCGGAATACCTTGAATCAGTTCTGCGGCAATACGCATGGCATTGATCATTTTGTTCTTGGCCGAACCCGGATGCACACTTTTTCCGGCGATGCAGATGTCGGCGGCGGCAGCGTTGAAACTCTCGTATTCGAGTTCGCCCACCGGTCCGCCATCGACGGTGTAAGCCCAATCGGCTCCGAATTTTTCGACATCAAAACTGTGCGCTCCCCGACCGATTTCTTCATCGGGTGAGAAAGCCACGCGTATTTTTCCATGCTTGATTTCAGGATGGTTGACGAGGTATTCCATGGCGGTCATAATCTCGGTAATGCCGGCTTTGTCATCAGCTCCGAGCAAGGTCAAACCATCTGTTGTGATGAGCGTTTGTCCTTTGTAAAGCAGCAAATCTTCAAAATAATCCGGAGAAAGTACAATGTTTTTTTCGGCATTTAAAACGATGTCTTTGCCATCGTAATTCGGGATGATTTTCGGTTGCACATTTTCAGCCGTAAAATCAGGCGATGTGTCAAAATGAGAAATAAATCCGATAATTGGAACTTCGTGAGAGACATTTGAAGGCAAAGTTGCCATCACAAAAGCTTTGTCGTCTATGCTGACTTCCTGCATACCGATGCTTTGAAGTTCTTCGGCGAGTTTGCGCGCCAAATTCCACTGTTTGTCGGTGCTCGGTGTTGTCGGACTGTCGGGATTGGATTGGGTGTCGATGGTTGCATAACCGATGAATCGGTCGATAAGTTTTTGCATGTGATAATTTTTATCAAAAATACACTTTGCCCTTCAACTTGACAACCAAACCTAAAAATCTCTGTATTTTTGCGGAAACATTTTTCCCCGATGTACAAAATACTCATCCGACCGTTGCTGTTTCTGTTTGATCCGGAAAAAATTCATCATTTTACCTTTGCCCTCATCAAATTCATTTCAAAAATTCCCGGGATTTCTACTTTGATTCGACAGTTGTATCAAGTGGAAGATGAGCGATTGCACCGAAACCTTTTGGGGTTGACTTTTAAAAATCCGGTCGGGTTGGCAGCCGGTTTTGACAAGGATGCCAAACTATTCAAAGAACTTTCCGACTTTGGTTTTGGTTTCATCGAAATCGGTACGCTCAC
>PHDQ01000003.1 GCA_002841025.1 Bacteroidetes bacterium HGW-Bacteroidetes-13
TTTAGTTTTTTTGTCCTTCGATTTGACACTGGATTTAAAACCTACGATCCGGCGGAACCAAATGGGTCAAGATGGTTCAGAAAATACAATTTTGCCAATGCGGTTTTAAATATTGGGATTAATTATCCTTTCTAAACTTAATATTTTTTTACCTTTGTCACCCAATCTTAGAAAATCAAAATTATGTCAACGAAAATAAAAGCCGGTGTCGCTACCGGAGAAGAAGTTCAAGAAATTTTTCAATTTGCCAAACAAAAAGGATTTGCACTTCCGGCAGTCAATGTGACTGGTTCCAATACTATAAACGCTGTTTTAGAAACTGCCGCAATTCTTAAATCTCCCGTGATTATTCAGTTTTCAAATGGCGGCGCCCTATTTAATGCCGGCAAAAGCTTGTCTAATGAAAACCAACGCGCCGCCATTCTTGGAGGTGTAGCCGGTGCCAAACACATTCATTTGTTGGCCGAAGCATATGGTGCAACTGTTATTCTTCATACGGATCATTGTGCGAAAAAATTATTGCCTTGGGTTGACGGGTTGTTAGATGCATCCGAAATACATTTCAAAAAGACCGGCAAACCGCTATACAGCTCACACATGCTCGATTTGTCTGAAGAACCCATCAAAGAAAATATCGAAACTTGCCAAAGATATCTTGAGCGCATGAGCAAAATGGGGATGACACTCGAAATAGAACTCGGCATCACAGGTGGTGAAGAAGACGGTGTGGACAACTCGGATGTGGACAGCTCAAAACTCTACACACAACCTGAAGAAGTGGCTTATGCTTATGAAAGTTTGAAAGAGGTGAGTGATCAATTTACCATCGCAGCAGCTTTTGGAAACGTACACGGTGTTTACAAACCCGGAAACGTAAAACTTACCCCAAAAATCTTAAGAAACTCACAAGAATACGTTCAAAAACATTACAATACCGAACACAATCCAATTGATTTCGTTTTTCACGGCGGGTCGGGTTCAACCGTTGAAGAAATCAGAGAAGCCATCAGTTATGGAGTGGTGAAAATGAACATCGACACCGACTTACAATATGCCTTTCTTGAAGGTGTGAGAGATTATATTCAGGACAACAAAGCTTATTTGCAAGGACAAATCGGAAATCCTACTGGTAGTGACCAGCCCAACAAAAAATATTACGACCCTCGCGTTTGGCTTAGAAAAGGTGAAGAAACCTTAAAAATTCGTCTAAAACAAGCATTTGAAGACCTCAACAACATCAATACTTTAGCTTAATTCGTTAACCAAATAAGAACGGTATGGCAATGTCAGCTTGGTTTAAAAGAAAAGAAAAAGGCATTCAAACCCCAACGGAATCTAAAAAAGACGTTCCTAAAGGTCTGTGGTACAAATCGCCAACCGGAAAAATTGTAGATGCCGAAGAGCTTGAAAAGCACTTTTTTGTCAGCCCGGAAGATGATTACCACGTGCGAATCGGAAGTAAAGAATACTTCCAAATCATGTTTGACAACAATGAGTTTACTGAACTCGACAAAGACATGACCTCCAAAGACATGCTGAAATTTGTCGATACCAAAAACTACAACGATCGGCTCAAAGATGCCTATCAAAAAACCAAACTCAAAGACGCAATTCGTGTTGCAGTAGGCAAATCAAAAGGTAAAGATTTGGTGATGGCGGTGATGGATTTCGGGTTTATAGGCGGGTCGATGGGTTCGGTCGTAGGAGAAAAAATAGTTCGTGCTGCAGATTATTCTTTGAAAAACAACATTCCATTGGTAATAGTTTCAAAATCAGGTGGTGCACGCATGATGGAGGCAGCATATTCGCTGATGCAATTGGCAAAAACCTCGGTCAAATTGGCACAACTCGATGAAGCCAAAATACCCTACATATCACTCTGTACCGACCCGACTACCGGCGGGACAACCGCTTCGTTTGCTATGCTCGGCGACATCAATATTGCAGAACCCGGAGCACTTATCGGTTTTGCAGGACCTCGTGTAGTCAAAGACACCACCGGAAAAGATTTGCCGGAAGGATTTCAAACTTCAGAGTTTTTGTTGGAACACGGCTTTCTGGATTTTATTGTTCACCGAAAAGACCTTAAAAATACCGTAAACAAATATCTCGATTTGATTCTCAACCAACCGCTGAGGGATTAGACATCTCGGTTTGCTTTAAATGAGGTTGGCGTTTTTAGCCGTTAGCTTTTTATTGAAACTGCTAACCAAGGTTTGCGTGTTCGGATTTTATTTCCGTTTTCTGTTTAACCCTTATTTCATCAGTACAGAATTCTGGAAGTTGCAGACGCTTACCAAAGCTAACCGTCAATAGCAAGTTTCTCATTTCTCAAAAGTCAGCCGTTCTTGCTCGACAGACTCGGATATTCTTTTCGGAATAATCGGATTTATCAGTGTTTTACGCGGTTTAGTTTTGAGAAAAGGAAACAATTCTAAATTTTCCTTCATTTGATCTTCCGGGTTGGTGTATCGGGTTGTACCGACCAAAATCTCTCGATGCAAATCGTATAATTTTTGCTCCTTTTGGTGGCTTTCAGTTACTTTTTTTTGGATAAAACCATTTTTAAGTTGCTTGATGAAACCACCTTTTCTTTCAATTTCTTTAAATAAAAGCAAAGCTTTTTCAGCCAATTGTGTCGTGATGGATTCAATGTAGTATGACCCGTCAGCCGGATTGGAAACAGCGTCAAAAAAACATTCGTTTTTCAAAATCAGCAATTGATTTCGCGCGATACGATGCCCGAATTCATTTTCTTTGTGAAACAAAGTGTCGTACGGTAGATTGCAAACCGCATCGGCAGTACCCAAAACCGCGCTCATACATTCAGTGGTTGTGCGCAACATATTGACGTTGTAGTCATAAATCGTTTTGTTTCTCAAGGATGGAACAGCAAAAATGTGACAGGTTTCGGGAAAACCATATTCGTTTGCCAAAGAAGCGTACAAAATACGGAACGCGCGAAGTTTGGCAATTTCAAAAAAATAATTACCCCCTACGGCAAATTGAATGTTGACGGCAGCACTACACAAATTTGAAAACTGATTGAAATATTCATTGAGATGCGCCATTGCGAAAGCCAATTGCTCAACCCTGTTGGCTCCGGCTTGTTGATAACTCATCACATCGATGCTCAAGAGTTTTTGGTCAGGATGTGAAGACAGAAGACCTTTTAAATTTTCAAAGTCTTTTGCTTCGTTTTCAAACCAATTCCCATCGCTCATCAATCGACCGATTGGGTCTAAATTCAAAAAAAAATGTGCTTTTTTAAGTTTAAAAAATTGAATAAGTCTTTCTATAAAAATCAAATCAAAAAAACTGAATTGACAAAAAACGGTCACCTCTTCAAACGGAAAACCGGAAAATATTATTTCTATGTCAAAAGGTTCATCCGCTTGAAGGCGAATTGCTGTCGCGCCGTTTTCTATACTTTTCAAGATGTTTTTACGTGCGAGTTTTTCATTTTTCACAAAAAAAGTATCCACTATTTTCCAAGCATCGGTAGGTTTTGAGAAAGGTGCCTTCGTTTTTTTTTCTTCATCAAAATGGTAAAACGGCTTCACGTGGATACCTTCTAAACTCTCCCACAACATGGTTTGGTTGTAGTCTGCTCCTTTGAGTTCAAACTGTATTTTTTGTTTCCAAGCTTTGGAAGTAATTTCTGGAAAGTCGGATAGATCTAAGGTCTTACTCATGAGTCAATGTGTCATTTTCAATGATAAAAATATCTTCATTCTCTCGTTTCATAAAAAACTTGTCGCGAGCGTATTCTTCCAATTTCTCACTGTCTTTAAATTCTTGAATGGCTTTTTTATCTTGCTCAATTTCTTTAGAAAAAAACAATTTTTTCTCATCTAATTTATCAATCTCTTTGCTGAGTTCACGATGGATAAAATATGAATTTGCATCCAAAAAAATCATCCAAACCACAAAAAACACACCAACCACCAAGTATCGATTGGTGAAAAACCGGAAGTATTTGTTGCCAAACAATTCTTTTATACTCATTTTTAGATAGATATCAGCTTGTTGTTGATGATGGTGCGAACGATATCAACCGCCACCGTATTGTATCGATTGTTCGGGATAATGATGTCTGCATACTCCTTGGTCGGTTCGATAAACTGTTCATGCATTGGTTTTAATGTCACTTGGTAGCGATTAATCACCTCTTCCAAATCTCTACCCCGTTCAGATATATCTCTGCGCAATCGTCTGATGAGCCGTTCGTCGGAGTCGGCATGAACAAATATCTTGATGTCAAACATATCTCGAATATCCGGGTGCGTCAAAATGAGAATCCCTTCGACTATCATTACTTTTCGAGGCATGGTTATCACTACCTCTTCTGTTCGGTTATGGATTTTAAAAGAATAAACCGGTTGCGGAACAGCGTGTCCGGATTTAAGCATCTTAAGATGTCCTACCAACAAATCAAAATCGATGGCGCGCGGGTGATCAAAATTTACCTTTGCGCGATCTTCAAAAGTCAAATGAGACAAATCGTTGTAGTAGGAATCTTGACTGATGACACCCACCTCATCTACAGGTAGTTCGTTGATTATTTGATCGACAACCGTGGTTTTTCCACACCCGGTTCCTCCGGCTATTCCGATGATAAGCATGTTCTCTTGATTTTTACAAAATTAGGGAAAATGGTTTAGATTGATTTAAGTTTTTTGAAAAACGGTTTTCAACCCGATTTACATTGACTTAAGCACGCACAATCGAAAAATTTTTGGGTCTGAAAAATGCTTTTCTCCCTTGGTAAATATTCAAACATAATTACAATTAAACAAAGACCGTAGGTAAAATCTTTCGTGAATTTATGTTGTCAATCGACCATTTCATGCACTTCAAACCAAAGAAAATACCCTTACAGGGGTGCACGCGAATTGCCAAAACGAATCCTGAAGATTTTACCTTGAAAGATATCTGACAAATAAAGCATCCCATCGGGTCCTTGAGCCAATCCCAAAGGATTGCCCTTTCCGTCAAAATTGTAGGTTGCAAAATCTTCAAAAGTGACCGTTGAACTTAATCCACTACCTTGAAACGTTCCGACACGTATGCGTTTTGCCAAGGAGGAAGGCCCGTCTGAAAAAGTGCTGCCAAAAAGTACCGTAAACATTTTACCTTTAAAATTTTGTGGAAATTGAGAACCTTTATAAAACAATATTGCATTGGGCGAAACAATGTTTTCCCAAACAAATATCGGATTGACAAACTCCGGTTGCGCTGAATTTCCCAAAACTATTGGCCAACCGTAATTTCCCCCTTTCACAATGACATTCAGTTCATCTTTCCTATCTGGTCCATTTTCTGTTGCCAATAAATCTCCATTGTCATTAAAAGCCAACCCAAAACTATTGCGCAGCCCACTTGCCCAAACGTATGAGTCCGGATTCGGATTATCTGAAGGTATAGACCCATCCGGATTCAATCTCAAAATTTTACCGTTAAATTGATTCAAATCTTGTGCCTTGTCTTGTTCAAAGGCATCACCGACCGAAACATACAATTTTCCATCCGAACCGAATGCCAAATTTTCAATTTGATGCCCGGGTGCGCTCGGCAGATTGTCTAACAATATTTCAAAGTCAACCGCTCTGTTATTCTGATCTTTCATCCGGGCTACTTTTCCAAGCGTACCGTTTGGGGTTCGGACAGCAAAAGTGACATATACATACCGATTGGCAACATAATCCGGGTCAAATGCCAACCCAATTAATCCATTTTCGCCCGCCGAAGGGAATCCACCCATTACCATAGTTTCTACATCTGCAAATGGCAGCGCATTAAGCCTTCCATCTTGTATGATTTTTATTCTTCCAGATTGCAATTCATTGACAAACAATCGGTTTGAACCATCAGGCGGAAAAGCAACCGTCGTAGGAAGTTCCAACCCTGTTGCAAATTCTTCGACAATAAACCCCGATGGGACTAATATATCTTGAACCAATTTTAAACCTTCAGTGTCCGGTGGTGATACAATTGCATCAATGTTATTATCCGAACCTGAACAAGCAGTCAATAAGATTGTCCAAAAACCAAAATGAACGAATCGATGTCTAATTTTCATGAGGCCTATTTTTATTTTGCCAAATTAAAACAAAATTGAGCCTATCGATTTTATTTAACCCTTTTTTAAGTCTTAAAAAGATTTTTGGCTCTGTGAAAATTGTAACTGAAAACCCTAACTTTGTTAAAACTTGCAATTCATGATTCAAACTAAAAATATATTTCTTTGGGGTAAAGACACGCTTACCGTGCGCAAAGCATTGGCCTTGTCAAAAGGTAAAATGGCTGCTCTCTGGCATGATGTCACCATCGAAAAAATAAAATCGAACGCAAAAATCGTAGAACTCATTTCCAAAAATCAAGCGGCTGTTTATGGCATCAACACCGGTTTTGGGCCGCTTTGCACCACCAAAATTTCACCCGCCGAAACGCGCAAACTCCAAACCAACATCCTCAAAAGCCACAGCGTGGGTGTCGGAAAACCCATCGATTCCGACCTTGTCCGGCTGATGTTAGTCCTCAAACTGCATGCTCTTTCTTTCGGCTTTTCTGGCGTTAGTTTTGCCCTGCTCAAGCGCATGCAATGGCATTTGGAAAACAACTGCATTCCGATAGTTCCCGAAAAAGGCTCTGTGGGTGCTTCAGGAGATTTGGCACCCTTGGCACATCTGTTTTTACCACTCATCGGATTGGGAAAAGTAGTTTTCGAGACAAGGGAAATGGAAACTTCTGAGGCACTTCAAAAAGCAGGTTTGCAACCCATCGAACTCGGCCCAAAAGAAGGTTTGGCACTCATCAACGGCACTCAATTTATTCTTGCGCATGCCGTGAAACTCGTCGAAAAAGTGCACAATTGCCTTGCGCATGCAGATTTGGTTGGTGCGCTGATGGCTGACGGTCTGCAAGCTTCTATCAAACCTTTTTCGCCCGAATTGCACCAGCTTCGGCCGCATTTGGGTGCCATTCATGTGGCAAATAATCTGCATCGATTGTTAGAAAATTCTTCGCTTTTGCAAGCACACGAACACTGCGAACGCGTGCAAGACCCCTACTCGCTTCGCTGCATGCCGCAAGTGCACGGTGCATCGCGCGATGCTTGGCTTCACTTAAAAAACACCGTCGAAACTGAACTCAATTCGGTGACCGATAATCCCATCATTTTTGATGAAAATCACAGCATCAGCGGTGGCAATTTTCACGGTCAACCTTTGGCGTTGCCCATCGATTACGCCTGCCTTGCGACATCCGAATTGGGCAATATTTCCGATCGACGCATCTATCTTTCACTCTTGGGCGATCGCGGCATCCCAAAACTGCTGATGCCCGAAACCGGTATCAACTCCGGATTTATGATGTTGCAATACACCACTGCCGCTTTAGCGAGCGAAAATAAAACCCTCTGTTTTCCCGCATCGGCAGACAGCATACCGACTTCACTTGGGCAAGAAGACCACGTGAGCATGGGTGCTTTCGGTGCCAGAAAAGCCTTGCAAGTTGCAGACAACACGACTAAAATCTTAGCCATCGAATTGCTTTGCGCCGCACAAGCCATCGATTTGAGGAGACCTTTAAAGTCCTCCGAAACTTTGGAAAAAGTACACCGAGAAATCCGCAAACACATCTCGTTTGCTTCCGAAGATCGAATTTTTTCTGCTGATATCGAAAAATCCACCGCTTTGGTGGAAAGCGGAGAATTGCTAAAACTGATTTCTTTTTCAAAACCAAAAACCACAAACGCAGATGGACTATTCGAAATTTATTGATGCCTACGCCAAACACCCGCATTATCACGCACCGCGCGGCTCGAAATTAAACGCCCTGTCGTGGCAAACTGAAGCGCCGTTACGGATGTTACTCAACAATCTGGATGCAGAAGTAGCTGAAAATCCGGATGAACTTGTGGTGTATGGCGGCACCGGAAAGGCGGCACGAAACCGGGAAAGTTTGGAGAAAATTATTGAAGTTTTGTTGCGTTTAAAAGAAGATGAAAGCCTGTTGGTTCAATCTGGAAAACCGGTCGGAATCATTCCCACGCATTCGGAAGCGCCCCGCGTTTTGATTGCCAACAGCAACCTCGTACCCAAATGGGCTACTTGGGAGCATTTTGACGAATTGGACAAAAAAGGACTGATGATGTTCGGGCAAATGACCGCCGGAAGTTGGATTTACATCGGCAGTCAGGGAATTTTGCAAGGAACCTACGAAACCTTTATGGCTTGCGGACAAAAACATTTTGCCGGAGACCTGCGCAAAAAGCTGATTGTTTCAGGCGGTATGGGCGGTATGGGCGGTGCGCAACCTTTGGCGGCAACCCTTGCCGGAGCAACTTTTTTGGGTGTCGATGTCGATGAGAAACGGATTCAAAAACGCATCGAAACTCGCTATATCGACAAGATGACCCATTCTTATGAAGAAGCCATAAAATGGATATTGGAAGCGCAAAATGCCGGAGAGAATATCTCCGTTGGCTTGGTGGGTGATATCGGCGACGTACTCGAAAAACTGTTGCAAGACAACATCATCCCCGATGTATTGACCGATCAAACCTCGGCGCACGACCCTGTCAACGGCTATGTCCCGAACGGCTATACTTTGACGGAAGCCGACAAATTGCGAAAAAATCCGGAAGCCTATCGGAAAATTTCCATTGCAAGCATGGCGCGACATGTCGGCCTGATGTTGGAACACCAGAGAAGAGGCAGTGTCGTGTTTGATTATGGCAACAACCTCCGCGCCTATGCTGTGGAAGGTGGAGAGCAAAAAGCTTTTACCATCCCCGGTTTTGTTCCGGAATACATTCGGCCGCTGTTTTGCGAGGGAAAAGGACCGTTTCGTTGGGCGGCACTTTCGGGCGATCCGGAAGATATTTACGCCACCGATCAAGCATTGATGGAAGCTTTCCCGGAGAACAAACCGCTGATCAAATGGCTGACCGAAGCCAAAGAAAAAATCGCATTTCAAGGTTTGCCTTGCCGTATATGTTGGTTAGGATTGGGCGACCGACAAAAAGCCGGATTGATTTTTAACGAACTCGTGCGAAGCGGGAGAGTCAAAGCACCAATTGTGATTGGCCGCGATCATTTGGATTGCGGTTCGGTGGCCTCGCCCAACCGTGAAACCGAAGGCATGTTGGACGGCAGCGATGCGGTGTCCGACTGGCCGTTGCTCAACCTGATGGGCAATACTTCGGGTGGCGCAACTTGGGTGTCTTTTCACCACGGTGGCGGCGTGGGTATGGGCTACTCGCAACACGCAGGCATGGTGGTGCTGGCAGATGGTACCGATCGTGCGGAAAGATGTCTCAAACGCGTTTTGCATACCGACCCGGCCATGGGCGTTTTCCGGCATGCAGACGCAGGTTATGAGAAAGCCCAAGAGGTTTCAAAAAAGTTTGGGTTGGGGCTGTAAATTATTTCAAAATTGCACAGTGATGCTTCGCTAAAACGCGGTTTTTAGACATCTAAAAATTTGACTGCGCTGGTTTTGTATATAATACTAACTACTCATTCATAGTTAAATATATAGTGGAAAATTGTAAGTGTCTGGGGGTGTTCAATATTTGGTAGTAATTTAAAAATAAACTGACAAATGGGTTGGTTAAATAATTTTGAAAAATTTGGACATTGCGAATTAAATGATAAATTCAAATCCCATAAAGTGTAAGCTTCCCCAAAAATAGTACAGTTTAAAAGTAGAAAAATTAACTTTGTAAATTGAAACTAAAAACGAAAAGTAGTAAATTCAATCCGACCCATCCTCGAGGAGTTTGATTTAGACTAAGATTTAGAGACCTTTGTAAGTTTAGGTTTAAGTAATATCGCTTTCTGCAAATGAAATCAACATTATGCCGACAGGCGTGCAGTCACTACGTCTTCTGCCATATCATTTCAAAACGCTAATTCTTCGAATATCTTTCAATTGTGGTATCTTTGCCAAAAGTGATTTTTACATTTGTATGAAGAAAAATTTTTATCAGGAACTGACATGGAGAGGCATGTTGCACGATGCCATGCCAGGTGTGGAAGAACATCTCCAAAATGGCATACAAAGTGCCTATGTAGGCATCGATCCAACTGCTGACTCGTTGCACATCGGTCATTTGGTAGGCGTGATGATGCTCAAACATTTTCAACTCTGCGGACATCGGCCCATTGCTTTGGTAGGCGGTGCCACCGGCATGATTGGCGATCCGTCCGGGAAATCATCTGAACGCAACCTGTTGGACGAAAAAACACTGCGTCACAATGAAGATTGCCTTAAAAATCAGCTGGGTCGTTTTTTAGATTTTGACAGCTGTGAAGCAAACGCCGCGCTTTTGGTCAACAACTACGACTGGATGAAACCCCTGAGCTTTTTGGAATTTATCCGCGATGTCGGCAAACACATCACGGTCAATTATATGATGGCCAAAGATTCTGTCAAAAAACGCATTGACAGCGACCAAGCTGAGGGTATGTCGTTTACCGAATTCAGTTATCAATTGGTGCAAGGATATGATTTTTTGCATTTGTACCGCACCCACAATTGCACCTTGCAGATGGGCGGAAGCGACCAGTGGGGCAACATCACTACCGGCACAGAGCTCATCCGTAGAATTGCATCCGGAAAAGCATTCGCACTCACCTGTCCTTTGATTACCAAAGCCGACGGCTCCAAATTCGGAAAATCGGAAGGTGGAAACATTTGGTTGGATGCCCAAAGAACTTCGCCATTCAAATTTTATCAATATTGGCTGAACACTTCCGATGAAGATGCGGAAAAATACATCAAAATATTCACGCTTTTCTCACAAGAAGAAATACAAACAGCCATCGAAAGTCATCGTGCTGCGCCACATTTACGATTGTTACAGAAAAAATTGGCTCAGTCAGTTACCATCATGGTACATTCTGAGGAAGCTTTGGGAAATGCGGAAAAAGCCAGCCAAATTCTTTTTGGAAACAACACCGCAGAAATCCTAAAATCCATTGATGAAACCACGCTTCTGGAAATTTTTGAAGGCGTGCCCACCGCCGAAATTTCTATCGAAGAACTAAAAATCGGTGTTTCAATTGTTCAAATCCTGACTGAAAAAACAAATTTTTTAAAATCAAACAACGATGCGCGACGTGCTTTGAAGGAAAACAGTATAGCCGTCAACCAGGAAAAAGTGAATGAAGAATTTGTATTGACTCGGCAATCACTGCTCAATAACAAGTATATACTGTTGCAGCGTGGCAAGAAAAATTATTTCTTAGTTAGAACTACATAAAAAGCAAGTCCCGCGGTGTTTCAAGCCGCGGGACTAACCAAACTAACTAACAATATATGAAAAAAACTAACTCTCTTTTTTAGTTGACAACCAATTTGTCGTAATTTCTGTTCGCTTTGGCCATCAAAGCTTTCGGATTTTCAGTCAACCAGGATTCGTAAGTATTGTTGAAAGCAGTTAAATAAAACAGATACAACTTTCCATCTCTTACCTCAAACGATTTCGGATTGATGTCCACTTTTTCGCCTGTTTTGGCCATCGCATAAGCACAGTAACCTCCGTATGCTGGCACGTATTTCTCAGAATCTTTTTGAAATTTTTCCAAATTATCTAAGGAAGAAAACCGATATTTTGCTCCATTGTATTCTGTTTCAAATTTGCCATCTCCTTTTGTGGCTTTTCCCTGAAAATAGGCAACTACATCATATCCTTTTGCCATCAAACCTTTGTCTAAATTGAGTTCTCCTTGTTGAGAGAAAACCGACAGACTCAGTGTGAAAATGAATAGGTTGATAACTGATTTCATGACTATTTGAGATTGATTTGGCTAAGGGAAAAATTTCTCGCTGAAATATTTCCAACAATCAAAAAGTCGAAGGGGAAGTTTAAAACTTTCGGGCTAAAGTGTTAAAAATTAAAATTTTAACGTTTTTAACGTTTCTCTCCTAATTGGATTTCACGAAATCAATCGAATCGTCAACCAAAATTTGGAAAGGTTTTGGAAGTGAAGTTTCGGTGTACGGATGCTTACCGCCAAAGACGTGGTCGGCTTGGTCGATTAGCTTCAATTGCCCTTGTTTGCTCCAATCGTGTAAATTTTTTGCATCGGTGACAGGAACAGTCGTGTCATCTGAACCATGCAAAATAAGAAAAGGTTTGTCCATGCGTTTCACCGCCGATTGGATATTCAACCGATCTTGATTTGCCTGAAAATTTTCGAAAAACTGATAGTGATGCGGCATTTGTTGTTTTGTTCGTGCATTTTCGACATGCATTACTTGCAGTTTTTTCCACATTTCCAATTTCTCACCGTTTGGAAAACGGGATCCGAAATCGCTCACAGCCGCCCAGGTAATCAGCTTGGTCACATATTGATTTTTAGCTGCTTTCAAGGCGACTATTCCTCCGCCCCGACTATGTCCAATCAGGGTTAGGTCATTCCGGTTGATTTCGCTTTCAAAACTTGGTTCTGTAATTGCCCACTGAATAACCGCTTCCAAATCGTCTAATTCTGTGGTGAAATTGTTTTGCCCAAAGGCTTCCAGATCACCAAATTCCAACGGATTGTCCGGTGTTGTACCGTTGTGTGAAAAATTAAATTTCACAAAAAAACAATCGGCTTGGGCAAAGCTTTGCGCAGCCAAATCCCAACAACCCCAGTCTTTAAAACCTTTGTAACCGTGACAAAAAACAACAATCGGTTTGGTTTTATTCGTTTCTTTATAAAACACATCCAAAAGAATGGGTTTTTGATGTTTTCCGTCTATTTGAATGTTTCTGAGAATTTTCATGGTAGTAATTTTTCGGTTATGGGCATCGCCGGATCAAAAATTTCTTGTAGCAGCGAAGTTAGCAAAGATTCAAAAGACTTCAGAACAATTGCATCAATCTTATGCACTTTGATGGCTCCTTTACCCATTTTGTCTTTAACCGCAAAGGGCATAAACCCCGCAGTTATGTTTTTAAACGAGAGGATACCCGCTTCAAATGGCAAGTTAACATCGTTGCTTTTTTCTAGCAAATAAGCGTAAAACAAAACTTGAAAAGCCTTGCTGTATTTGAAGTCTTCGCGTAAACAATCCCATTCGATAATTTCTAAATTGGCAGGCTCCACTTTGCCGGTTTTGTAGTCAACAATGCGGATTTGTCCATCCACTTCATCTATACGGTCAACAGTACCTTTGAGCAGGATTGGGAAGTCGAAATGAGGCAAATCGAGGTTTGCGGTCAGCGTTCGTTCGGTGAATAATATTTTGACTTGATGGCCATTTTCGAGCAGTTTCCTGTCGATCTTAATCAATTGTTCCACAAATTTTTGTGCTACATAGAATACTATCAGATTTTTACCGTGGGAAAAATTTCCGCCTTGAAAATTGATTTCAAAATATTTTCTAACCACCTGCTCTATGTTTTGATGCATTTCATCGAGTATGGCAATGCTTAAATACTTGTTTTCATAAGGTTTGTAAAACGCTTCCAACGAATGATGAACGATGTCGCCCAAAGTTCGCAATTCCACGTTTTCCTCTACCTGTTTCTCTTCGTAAACTTTCAGGATAAACTGTTCGTAAAACTTAAGCGGATTCAATATGTAATTGGTCAACGTAGTGGGCGAAAACCCTGTTTGTGCCCGTTGTTTGAGCAGTTCGATGACACCTTGGGTTTTCGTTATTGATTTCAACGAATTTTGTGCAATTGGCGCGGTGTTATCAACCTTAATTTCTTGTATTTGATGTGGTGAATCAAGTTTGAGTTGCAGCAAGAAACGGCTCATTTCACCCGCTCCAAAACTGTCGGTATCGGTGTTGTATATAAATATTAAATCCGAAGAACGGCTGACCAATCGATAGAAATGATACGCAAAAATAGCATCGGATTCTTTGTAAGTCGGCAGTTCGAATGCCAATCTGACTTCCTGTGGCAGTAGGGTTCGGTGATTTGGTTTGGTCGGTAGATATCCTTCATTGACACCCAACATGATGACGCGGTCAAAATCCAAATTACGCGACTCGAGCAATCCCATGATTTGAAGTCCTTCCAATGGTTCGCCGCTAAATGAAAGTTTTTGGGTGTTAATCAGCTCTGTAAAAATTCGATTGAGCGTTTTGATATCATTCAAAAAAGGGTAACGCGCTTGGTAAGATTCGAGTTTGTTAAATATTTCATGGAAGTGAAACAAATATTCGATTTTCAAGACGTTTGCATCCTTATTTTGCAGAAGCTTTCCCTTGATCAGTTGAATTATTTTTCCGAAATTTCCTAGAATTTCCTTTTCCGGCCAATTCGAGAAAATCAAACGCAACACTTCCTTGTCACCTATCGATTCGATATGGTCAAAAATCGACTTGGGTGTCAAAAAAATCAAGTTGTTGTTTGTGATCTGTTCTTGCAAACTTTTGACAGCTTCCAAATGCAAAATCCCATTCAGCAAGTCACAAATCGAAAAAACATCTTTGTAATAAAATTCTTTGACCGACGATGTGCTGTTTGACAAATTGGTATGTATTTTAAAAATATGCTTAAAAAGTTGTGCAACACCAAGATTTTTCAGCGGTAAACCCATGGTGATGTTAGCGGTGGTAATGGATTCCGGAATGGCGCTTAGCAGTGGTTCCAATAGATTTTCATCAGCCAAGATGATGGCTGTTTGTCCTTCATTTGCATATGTTTTAAAACTTTGTTGCAATAAATTTCCGACGTATTTAACTTGCCCAATATTTTTGGAAACAGCTACAGACTGAATTTTTTTGCTTTTTTGGAAGTAATCACACTCCCAAAGAAAAGGATGTGTTTTGTAATAGGGCAAATTTTGGAGTCTTCTGAAAAATTGACCAATCTCACTCGATTCGTGATGGATGAAATAACTGTCAACATCCCACAATGCGATGCCGCGTTCGGCTTCTAGTATGTCGAAAACTATTTTCTCTTCGGCTTTGGTAAAGGCGTTAAAACCTGCAAAAATGATTTGCACTTCCGGATTTTTGAATAAAAAATCCTGAACTTTCGAAGTGGCTTCTCTATAAATCAAGCCTCGATAGCCTTGTTTTTTTAGTATGAGTTGTTGGCTGAAACGTTCATAATAACGCCAAAAATTATCCCATCGTTTCAGATAAGAATCTTTCAATGGATTGGGTTGATTCAACTGCTTTGACCAATGGTCTATGTCTTTGATATTTTTTAAGTACCCGAAAACTTCTTTGGGATTGCTCAGATTGCTGTCAATTTCATCAAAATCGTGGAGCAACATCGAAGCCCAACTCGTAAATTGATCAAAGCTTTCTGGCTCATCATCATTTGGGACGGTTGATTTATAGACCTCATAAAATTCCATATTTTGCTCCAAGTTATCCATCAATCGAAGCCCGGACAAATCAATTGCAAATTCTTGAATGGTGAGAATTTTAGGCGAAAATGATGCCTGCTTTAGTTGTGTTTTTAGCGAATTTAAAAAGAACAGACCTGCGCGTTTGTTCGGCCAAACCACCCAAGTGTTAAGCAACTGATTCTCGTGATTGTCTATCACGTGTTTGACGACCTGCTGAATGAATGATTTTGTTTCCATTGAAGTACCAAGATAGGGCTAAAAATAAAAAAAGCGCCGGAAACCCGACGCTTTTCATTTAAAAATTTAAGCTGAAATTACTTGATAACAGTAACTTCTACTCTTCTGTTATTTTTTCTGCCTTTTGCAGTATTGTTAGAATCGATTGGGCGAGATTCACCATAACCGTGTGATTCAAGCCTACTGCCTTCCAAACCTCTTGTAGTAAGGTATTCTCTAACAGTTGCTGCTCTGTCTTCAGATAATTTTAGGTTTAAGGCATCGCTACCCACGCTGTCAGTATGTCCATCTATTGAAAATTTAGAATTTGGATATTGCTTCATAATTTCAGCAATAGCGTTCAAAGTTTCCAAAGATCCTTTTTGAATTGATGCTTTACCTGTATCGAAAAGAATAGTTTTAGAATAGTCATTTAATTTTTTGACATCATCCACAGATACTTCAGGACAACCGTTGTTTGCTACAGTACCAGCAACAGTTGGGCATTTGTCATCTTTATCAAGTACACCGTCGTTGTCGCTATCTGGCCATGGGCAACCTTTATTTGCTTTAGGACCCGCTTGATTAGGACATGCATCGTCTTTATCTGCGATACCATCACCATCTGCATCTGGACATCCATTAAGTGCTTTCAAACCTGCAACAGTTGGGCAGGCATCTTCTTTGTTTGGAATACCGTCACCATCTGTATCAGGACATCCGTTAAACTCGGCTAAACCGGCTTCATTAGGACAAGCGTCTTTACTGTCTTCGATACCATCGCCATCAGAATCTGGGCAACCTTTAAATTGTGGTAATCCTGGCACTTCCGGACAAGCATCTTCTTTGTCAAAGATTTTGTCTCCGTCTGTGTCTTTGTCTCCAAATCGGAATACAAGACCCAATTGATGTTGCCAGTGAGAAATACTGCCCTCGATTGGGCTTGCTATGTTGGCTTGATTGATAGTTTCACCACTATCGGCGGCGTATTTGTAGGTTGTTTGCAAATTTAAACCCAATTTGTCGGTCAACCAAAAATTGATGCCTGCTCCAGGATTAAAAGTCGCAAAACCTTCATTGTCAATCCAAGTGTATCCTGCGCCAACATTGATGTATGGATCAAAAATCTTTGAACCAATCAAAGTAGCTAAACTATAGCTGAATCCACCATCCGCTGAGTAGTAAGATAAATCTTCAGGGCGAAGTAAAGTATTTCGTTCTAAAATAGCAATTCTATCAATTTGGTTAAACGAAAGGTTAACACCAAAAGAAATGTTGTCTGCAATATGTCTTTTAACGTTGACATAAGAAAATGGTGAACCAACGAAATTCCAATTGTCGCGTGCATTAAATGGTTGAGCAAACAAGTTACCCATCCCGCTTGCGCCAGTACTTGAGAAATCTACGGCGTTAGCACCAATAGTAATCGCCCACGGATGGTTTTTATCCTGAGCATAAGAAACGCTGGTTATAAGCGTTAGAAAAGACAAAATCAAAAGTTTGCTAAAATGTTTCATATTCAATTGTTTAAAAATTTTTCGGTTTAATATTTGGCAAATGTAAGTTGTTAATATCTATTAACAAAAATAAAATTAATAAAATTTTTGGTTTTCCAACTCAAAAATATACATTTTTTTTGAATCTTATATAATTTTCAAGCTTTTACCAACAATTTTAAAAGCCTCCAGTGATTTTTCAATATGCGCTTTGCTGTGCGCCGCTGAAATTTGCACCCTGATTCGCGCTTTTCCTTCCGGAACGATTGGATAATAAAATCCGATAACGTAAATTCCTTCCATCAGTAGTTTTTCTGCCATTATTTGCGATAATTTGGCATCATATAGCATTACTGGAACGATGGCAGATTCTCCTTCTTTGATGTCAAAACCCAAAGCCTTGATCCCTTTTTTGAAATGATTTGTGTTTTCCTCGAGTTTATCTCTCAAATCGGTATTTTTCCCCAACATTTCAAACACTTTGAGTGATGCACCTACAATAGCAGGAGCCAATGAGTTAGAAAACAAATAGGGTCTTGATCTTTGTCTGAGCATTGCGATGATTTCTTTTTTCCCGGTGGTGTAACCACCCATGGCTCCTCCCAAGGCTTTGCCAAGCGTACCGGTGATGACATCTACTCTGCCCATCACGCCTTTGGCTTCGAGCGTGCCTCTGCCGGTCGGCCCGATAAATCCCGCCGCATGACATTCATCAACCATAACCAAAGCATCATATTTATCAGCCAAATCGCAGATTTTATCCAACGATGCCACCACACCATCCATTGAGAACACGCCGTCGGTAACGATTATTTTGAATCGATGCCCTGATTCATTTGCTTTTATGAGTTGTTGCTCCAAATCTTGCATGTCGTTGTTTGCATACCGATAGCGTGCAGCTTTGCATAGCCTCACGCCGTCAATAATAGATGCGTGGTTGAGCGCGTCAGATATTATTGCGTCTTCTTCGGAAAACAAAGGCTCAAAAACCCCTCCGTTGGCATCAAAGGCAGCAGCGTATAAAATGGTATCTTCTGTTTGATAAAACTCGGCTATTTTTTTTTCGAGTTTCTTGTGAATGTCTTGTGTTCCACATATAAATCGGACGGAAGACATCCCAAAGCCGTGAGAATCCATCGCGTCTTTTGCGGCCTGAATCACTTCGGGATGTGAAGATAAACCCAAATAATTGTTGGCGCAAAAATTAATAACTTCTCTGCCATCTTCTAATTTGATGACCGCATCTTGTGATGAAACGATGATGCGCTCTTTCTTGAAAAGTCCTTTTTCTCTAATACTTTCAAGTTCTTTTTGAAGATGAAATTGCAATTTTCCGTACATATTCTTGAATTAATGTGTTCAAAAAAAATGATAACTATTCAGTCCAATGAAAAATCGACACAAATATAGTCTGTTCGAGTATTTTATTGAAAAATGCGACCGCTTTTTTAATAAAACGTATCGAGAACGCTACAATTTCAAACTTCTCGATACCTGCCTGTGGCAGACAGGCAATTTTTAATAGTAAAGCTGTCGCATTACTATTAAAAACCACTCGAAGTGACGATTAAAACTAAATTCATTTGAATAGCTGAATAGTTACAAAAAATGAAACTGTTTACTATTTGTAAAAATTCATCTCATCCAAATATTTCCATACTTTTTCCGGCAACATCGGCCTTACATTTTTACCAGCCTCGATTTGATTTCGGATAAACGTGGAAGATATTTCAATTATGGGAGCTTCGGCATAATGGATGTTTGAGTGATTAATCAAGCTTTCATCCATTTTTTCAGCAGTAAGCCTTGGATAAACATACAGTTGGTGTTGCTTGAGAATGTACTCATAGTTTTTCCATTTGTGGAAAGTTTTGAGGTTATCCTCTCCGACAATCAAAGAAAACTGATGCTCGGAATACTTTTCAGACAAGACAGCCAATGTATTGACCGTATAGGAAGGTTGTGAAAGTTTAAATTCGATGTCCGTCGGCCTGAGTTTCCCATAGTCTTCTGTGGCGCGAAATACCATTTCGAGTCGCTGGTAGTCATCTAAAAGTGTTGATTTCTTTTTATGTGGATTGTGCGGTGTCACCACCAACCAGACTTGTTCCAAATCGGCGTTTTCTGCCATATAATTGGCAATTATCAGATGTCCCACATGTATGGGATTGAAGGTGCCGAAAAATAAGCCGATGTGCATTTATTGTTTAATAAACTCTTTTACAAGCTCATACGCGTCTCGCTTGGCTTGCTCCAGATTTTGGTTTTCAATGATTACGTCAAACAAATGTGCGGTTTCCAACTCTTTGAATGCCTTTTCAACGCGCATCCTAATTTTCTCATCGCTTTCGGTCTGACGATTTCGCAAACGTTTTTCCAATTCTTCCACCGATGGAGGCCTGACAAAAACCGCCAATGTTTGTTCGGGAAATTGCTTTTTGATATTCAATCCGCCAATCACATCTATGTCAAATATAATGTTTTTCCCCTGAGTCCAGAGTCGTTCCAACTCACTTTTGAGGGTTCCGTAATAAGTTCCTTTATAAACTTCCTCATATTCAATAAATTGATTTTTGGAAATTTTATCTTCAAACGATTCATTGGATATAAAATAATAGTCTTTACCGTCTATTTCAGCAGGTCTTTTTTCACGGGATGTGGCTGACACAGAAAACGCGAGCTTCAAATCTTTTTGATTGAGCAGGTGATGCACCAAAGTAGTCTTCCCAGATCCGGAAGGTGCAGAAAAAACGATGAGTTTGCCTTGTTTCATTTTGTTTCTTTACAAAGCGTTCAATAATTGTTCCTTGAGCTTTTCGAGTTCGTCTTTCATCTGCACGACTAATTGTTGCATTCCGGCATGATTGGCTTTTGAACCGATGGTGTTGATTTCGCGACCCAATTCTTGGGCGATAAAACCCAATTTTTTTCCATTGGAATCGGCCGAATTCAAATTTTCCATAAAGTAATCCAAGTGGTTAGAAAGTCGCAATTTCTCTTCAGCGATGTCGTATTTTTCCAAATAATAAATCAATTCTTGTTCAAAACGATTCTCATCAACAGTTTCCTTAAGTGCCGTGATGGCTTTGTGCAATCTGTCTTTGACCATCTCGACACGCTCGGTTTCAAATGCGGGAATTTTCTCCAAAAGCGATTGGATGTTGACGACTCTCAATTTGAATTCTTCATACAACACCCTGCCTTCCGAAGCCCTGAAATCAATCAGTTGCCTAACGGCTTCTCTTACCGCAATTTCGACCTCTTCCCACTCCACCGCATCGGCTTCCTCTTTTCTGGTCTGCATAGCATCGGGCATCCGCACTGCCATTTTCAACAATTCGGTCTTGTCGCCATCCACGATTTTTTGCATTTGAACAATGTACTGATTGACAATGACTTCATTCAATTCAGCGGGAGTCGTTGACCCCAAGTTTTCTATATAAACCGTCAAATCAACCTTGCCTCTTTCGAGCAATAGTTGTACGATATTTCGCAAAGTCAGTTCTTTTTCTCGATAATAGGACGGCAAACGGAGATTGAGATCAAGCGATTTGCTGTTCAGTGATTTTATTTCAACGGTGATGGCTTTGTCTGAAAGTTGGCGGACACATCGGCCGAAACCGGTCATGGATTGAATCATGTAGCGTATTTAAAAACTTTGGCGAAGTTACAAAATTGACCGGATTAATTAAATTGAAATATCTTTGACAACGATTTCACAAATCGCACCCAACAAATTTTCAATACAACCCAACAAAATAATGTCCGGCATCTATATTCACATTCCTTTTTGCAAACAGGCATGCCACTACTGCGATTTTCACTTTTCAACTTCCTTGAAGATGAAACGCGCCTTGGTTGAAGCGCTCCAAAAAGAATTGATTTTACGAAAGGATGAAGGAATCGGTGAAGTCATTGAAACCATCTATTTCGGCGGCGGCACACCTTCCGTTCTCGAAATTTCCGAGCTGCAATCGATTATCAAAACGGTTTACAAACATTACCAGGTGATTGAAAATCCGGAAATTACCCTTGAAGCAAATCCCGATGACCTGACCGATGAAAGTGTTTTTAAAAATTATAAAAATATAGGGATCAACCGTTTGAGTATCGGTATTCAATCTTTTTTTGACGGTGATTTAAAGTTGATGAATCGCGCTCATGATGCGAATGAAGCAAAAGCGTGCCTTCAAACTGCCAAAAAATATTTTGACAACATCTCCATCGATTTAATCTATGGAATCCCCGGAATGTCGGTTGACCGTTGGTTGAAAAACATACAGACCGCTTTGGCTTTTGATGTGCCACATCTGTCGTGTTACGCACTGACGGTTGAACCCAAAACCGCTTTACACAGCTTTATCAAAAAGGGAATCATGCAAGCACCGGACGATGAAATGGCGCAACTGCATTTTCAAGTTTTGACTGAAACTCTTGAAAAACAAAACTTTATACACTACGAACTTTCCAATTTCGGCAAGGAAGGTTTTTTCTCCAAAAACAACACGGCTTATTGGTTGGGCAAAAAATACCTCGGCATCGGCCCTTCGGCGCACAGCTATGACGGGTTGTCCAGAAGTTGGAATGTGTCTAACAATCATCTTTACATCAATCGTTTAATTGAAAATCGTTTGCCCTCAGAAAAAGAAATTCTGACCCAAAAAGATCGATTCAATGAAGCCGTAATGACCGGACTTCGAACCATTTGGGGTGTTTCTTTTGACAAAATAAGTGCTGATTTCGGCAGACATTATTTAGATTATTTGATTCGACAAGCACAACCACATCTGCAAAACAAGCTTTTGCGCATAGAGAAAGATATACATTCGCCGGAATTGGGACGTTTGATAACGACACAAAAAGGGAAATTTCTCTCGGATGGCATTGCTTCCGACCTATTTTTACTCAATGACAAACCCATATCACTATGATTGCTACCATTCAAACGAACGCAAAAAGTTTTGAGGTCGATTTGTCAAAACCCATTGACATTTCCATTTCCATCCAACATGGAGAAAAAAATCTGACCGCTTGGGGAATTGAAGCACCACACATCTCTCCGGTTGTTTCCGGCGATTGGACAGGAAAAGTTACGGAAGGCGCAAATGTCAATTTCAACAACATTTTTTTCAACCCACATGCCCACGGAACGCATACGGAATGTTTGGGACACATCACCCGTGATTTTTTTGATGTGCAAGACTGTCTGAAAACGTTCTTTTTCTTTGCAGAATTGATTACGATTGAACCCGAAAAGCACGGTAGCGATTTGATAATTACCAAAATGCAAATCGAGAAAGCATTGAAAATTAAAAATACCGAGGCAATCATCATCCGAACTTTGCCCAATGGCATCGATAAAATTTCAAAGCAATATTCCGGAAACAATCCGGCTTTTTTATCAGCCGATGCCGCAAAATACCTCCGTGAAATAGGAATCAAACATTTACTAATCGACTTGCCCAGTGTTGACCAAGAAGAAGATGGTGGAAAACTCGCAGCACACAAAGCATTTTGGAACGTTAAAAACACAACTCTGCTGAACTCAGACGCGCGGTTGGATGCCAGCATTACCGAACTCGTTTTCGTACCCAATACCATAGGAGACGGTGCTTATCTGTTGGATTTACAGCTTGCGCCATTCTCAAACGATGCCACACCGAGCAAGCCGATTTTGTATGAAATTAAAAAGGTTTGACACCAAAACGAACCGCTCATATCGCTCCTGCCAAAACAATATGGAGCTGATTTTTCAAATAATTGATGTTTTAAAAATATGCCCGCAACTGGACCGTTCCCGTGTGAATGGTGTTAATGTTTTCGGATTTTCTTCCGAAATAACTCAAATTAAAATCCAAAAAATCGGTGAGTTTTTTTTGCAAATTGAGTGTCCAGGTGAGGTTGGTTCCGGGTTGCAAGCCTTCGAGCATTTGAAATCCGACCGGTGAAAAACTGTCACCGGTGAATTGATTGTTAAACAAATTGAACTCGCCGGTTACCGATATTTTCTGTAGGTTCGAATAGTTGAATGAAATACCAATGCGTTGTTGGTCTAAAACCTCACGCTGTCCCAAATCGTTTTCTTTGTTTTGATATTGATAAAACAAATCGAATTGTGCGTTGCTGCTGAACAAATACGATATTTTTGGGTTGAGCGTATAACCGACGATGTCAAAATTGCGCGTCGGGAAATTCTCTGAAGTGTTTTGCGTCCGGGAAGAATTGGTCAGAAAATTGGCTAACCAAAAGGTTTTGAATTTGTGGCTGAACTGCAACTGATGAGAAGTCAATTCGCCTTCTTGTGTGCCGGTTGACAAAAAGTTTTGACTTTGTGTTCGAATATATGTGTATGAAGTGGTGTAGCGTTGCAGCCCGCGATTGAAAAACAGGCTGTTGCGCAGATTCAGGTTGAGCCCCAACAAATCGTTGCTACCGGTGTCAAAAGGGTTGAGATCTAATACGTTTTCTTTTCGTCGCACTTTGCGATCTATCAAAAAAGAAGTTTGGTTGTAAAAATGGGAAAGTGTTTTCTTCAGTCCGGTTTGGTTGCTCCACGAAAGCGGATTGAGCGTCAGAATCTGACTCCATTTGTTTTGGTGCGTTTTGACAAAATTTCGATTAGGCAAGAGTACCCGCACAAAATTGGCTTCATCCTGGAAAGCGGCTTGCTCAAATTCATCAAATTCTTGCAGCCCATTGTTGTTAAAATCAAACCAAGTGAAACTTCCCGTACCGTCTTCGACCTTGACAAAAGTAAACTCCTGTTGGGGCTGAGTGCCGGAATTGGTTTCAAAAACGGTGTTGAGTTGTACTTTTTTATCCAAAAAATATTGGTTGTAAAAAATCCGTGAGTTAAGCGATTGCTCGTCGCTGACTTCGGGGTTGGTGTTGTTCAGGGTGCGATAATTTGCAAAGATTTGCAATTGACTCGAAACGTTGTTAATCAATCGGGATTTCAGAAAATAGGTATTGGAGGTGTTTACTTTTTCCAATAAATTGTTTCGCAAACTGTCATTTACACGGTATTTAAAACCAATTTCCATGAAAATTTTGGTGCTGTCGCCCACGCCGGTGAACACCTTATATTCGTTGAATTTTTGACTTTGAGGCGATAAAATTTGTGTTTGGGCATCGCGTTGTTTATTGTCTTCCAGGCGAATTTCATTGCCAAACCATTGTTTGTCCAAACTATACGTAATTCTGGAATTCATTCGCAGAAAAGTATTGTCTGATTGATCTGAAGTAGCATCCAGATAACTGCCGGCGGCGGCGATGTTCCAACGGTTGAAATGGAGATTGGATTGAAACAGATGCCGACTTCCGGAATAGGAATTTCCGTCAAAACTGAGGTGTTGAAATTGATAGCCGATGATTCCGTTTTTGGGATGCGACCATTGAAGTCCAGTGCGGATGAAATTTTGGGTGCCACTGCTGTTGTTTAGATTCCAATCGCGGTCAAATTCGATGTTGTAGAGCCTTTCGATGGTTCGAAAATCTTTGTTGATGTAGTCGTAATCCAAAGTGCCTTCCAGCTTCCCCGTTTTCTTAAAAAATTGATGCTTGGCGCGGATGGTTCCTGCAAAACCGGTGTTGTCTTGGTCGTCGAGGGAAGAAAACAGGTTTAAATCGTTGTTGCTGAAAGCACTTTCAAACTGTATGGACGACTTTTCGTTAAAATCATATTGCCCATAAAAAGTGGCAATTTGCAGTTGCGTTGGGGCGACCAATTGGATGACGGGTTCAAAATCGCCTTGCTTCACGCCATTGACAGGTGTTACAAAAGTAAAAATCCGTCCAACGACATTGGTATTGCTCAAGATATAATTGCCTTGATTTTGACCGACTTGCGAAAACCGAACCGTGAACAAAGTATCGGTTGGATTGTTAGAAAACTCAAAGGCTTCAAAACCATCGATGGTTACTTTTTTGTACAATATCTTGTTTTCGGAAAAAGATTCTGACAGAGCCGATGGCGCAACCATTTTGGTCGGGTCGTCGCCGGCATCGGTGAGCGTACCGATTTGTTCTTGCGAAAGATTTTGCTGGAGCGGTTGGTTTTTGGAGTCACTTTCAGAAAAAATCTTTCCGCCCAATTTAAGTTTTCCCCGCTGATATTCCGCTCCGTCGTAGGTGGTAAACCGGGTAAAATTGCGATCGCTGAACTGGTATTCGACCGTTACCCGCATTTCGGAAGTGATGGGAAACAGCGAAGTAAACGTGATTTCGCCCGCGTTGTAGTCGATTACATAATCGTTGTCTTCCCCACGCTTGAGTGCGAGTCCGTTCACATAAACCGTTTCGCTACCCGAAACGATGAGCACAAAGAGTTCGCCGTTCGGTCCTTGTAATTTATAGGGCCCTTGGTTGCCCTCTCTGCCTTGAATGTTACTGCGCGCAAACTGACCTCTGACGATTGCTCCCGAACCGAAAAGCGTGGTTTTGCTCACGCCTTTTTGAATCGTTCCTCCCGCGTAAACCCCTTGTACTTTCTTCTGAAATCGACTGAAATAGGAGTCCGAATTGATCAAATTGACATCGCCTGCACGTATGTTCCAATCTTTGGTGAACAGTTCGATAAACACTTCGTCGAACTCATCCAAACGCTGCGAAAAACCGTTTTCCTGAATGGGAATGTTGTTGTCCTGAATCGACGCACGCAGGGTGACTCCGTTGCCCAACTCACCCGAAATCTGCAAGTCGAGCTCCGATTTCAACACCGAATTTTGGTTGTTACCGACGGTCACGCCACGGGTGATGCTTCCTGAAGTGTTGAGTCCGTCAAAGGGAATAAAACTTTTTTTGGCTTTGTTTTCGAGACTGTACACCCTTTCTAAATTTTGTGATCGATTGACAATCAACGAATCGTCGAATACTTTATACAAACGAGTCAGATATTTGGGAAAAGGCAGAAAATAAACCGCAATGCTGTCTGTTTTTTTCAATGCCTCACTTTTTAAAATCAACATTGCCTTTGGGAAATCCACGGAATAATCGACTGTGCGAATGAGATTTTCGTCACTGTCAAAAACCTTAAAACCAAAAGGCTGTATGCTGACCGAATCGATGCGCAGACTGTCTCTGCCCGCAACCGCAATCCACTTTTTTTGGAAACCGGATGGCAACTTTTGCCCCAAGGTCAACAAGGGAATAAAAAGTAAAATGATATAGATTGCTTTTCTTAGCAAAACATGTTTCGTATTATTTTCAAAAATATTCTAATTATGATTCAATCGGTGTTATTTTTTCTTAAATATGATTTGCAGACGAGATTTAATAATTGATAACGAAGTAAAACAATTTTTATGTTTTTCGTTTTAGTTCCGAATAAACCCCAAAAGGGTTCAAAACCCTTTCGGGGTTCACGTTTTTTCTTAGTTTTGTATGATCAATCATAAAACCATGACAAAGAAAATCATTTCCTACAACGTAAACGGCGTTCGAGCCGCACTCAACAAAGGTTTGATCGATTGGCTGAAAGCCGCAGACCCCGATGTATTGTGTTTACAGGAAATAAAAGCTATGGAAGATCAAGTCGATACCGAATTATTCAAAGCGATTGGATATCCCTATCAATATTGGTTTAGTGCCCAAAAAAAAGGATATAGCGGCGTGGCTGTCTTGAGCAAAACCGAACCGGAAAATGTTCAATTCGGTACAGGAATCGCTTCTATGGATGCTGAAGGGCGCAACCTTCGCGCCGATTTTAAAGACTTTTCGGTAATGAGTCTATACCTGCCTTCCGGAACCAACATCGAACGCCTCGACCACAAGTTTGATTACATGGATGAATTTCAAAAGTATATCGACAACTTAAAAAAAACCTATCCGAAATTGGTTATTTGTGGCGATTACAACATCTGTCATCGAGCCATCGACATTCATGATCCGATTCGCAACGCAACCGTTTCGGGCTTTTTACCCGAAGAACGTGCATGGATAGACGGATTCATGAAAAGTGGGTTTATCGATTCGTTTCGCTATTTCAATCAATCACCGCATCAATACTCGTGGTGGAGCTATCGTGCCAATGCACGCAACAACAACAAAGGTTGGCGGATTGATTATGCCTTGGTCAGCGAGCCGCTTGAGAAAAACCTCAAAAGAGCGTTCATTCTTCCCGAAGCCAAACATTCCGACCATTGTCCTGTGGGAGTGGAGTTTGAATTTTAAGGATTATGAAAAATTTCTAGTGCATAATCTCAAACCTAAATAACAGCACATAAAAGCAATAACCACTCGGGCACAAACTCGGTGGCTGTTGCTTTTTTGTTGTGGTGTAGTAATTTCACAAAATTTTGACTTATTTTTACGCTATTGCTATTCCACACGAACTGATGAAACAAATTATAATTTTAATGGTTTTGACAGGAATAAGTTCTAATGTCTTTTGCCAAGCAGAGGAAGTAAGAATTACTACATTAGCCGATTCGATAAAAAAACACAGCGGCGCATCAAAATTACGGTTTATAACAAACACGAATGAAGCCAGAGAATACGCACTTGTCGATATTGAAAATAAGACTCCTTTTCTGATAACCAACGGCGGGATTGCCCCCTCAATCTCAATTGACCAAATTAATTTTGAAGAAAAGTATCATGTTTATTTTTATGAAACCGGATGCTCATATCTTAAGAAAGACGTAGAAGGAGCATATAATTTTGTTGTTTTGGATTTTATTTTAAGAAAATATGGCAAGGCTGCTATTGCAAAAATAAGTAAGGATGTATTTGGCATTGACGATTGGGAAAAACAAAATTAAATAAACAGAATTAAAAATCTTGTCTGCTCAAAAGCAGATCACCAAATTTATAAAATGAAAATTGCCATTTTTGGTTACGTAAAACACCCGGAGATGATGACCAGTCTGACTTCGGTATTAGGCTCAATCTACGCCCGGCAGCTGAAGCCGATTTTGGAAAAAGAATTGTATGCGGAAGCGCTTTCGTCTGGGCTTGATGTTGCCAATCTTCAAACCTTTTCAAGTGCAGAGGATTTGGATGATTCCTTTGATCTTTTTTTGAGCATCGGCGGCGATGGAACTTTTCTTAGGTCAGTCAACTTCGTTCGCGATTCAGGCATTCCTGTCTTGGGGCTCAACATCGGAAGACTTGGTTTTTTGGCCAACGTTCAGAAAGAAAATTTTGGTCAGGCTCTTGAATGTCTTTTAAACAGTCGTTATGCCATCAGCAAGCGAAGCCTGATTCTTTTGGAATCAGATTTACCGTGTGAAGAAGCTCCCAGGCAGCAAATTGCATTAAACGAAATAGCATTAAGCCGACGCAAAACCACCTCTATGATAACTGTCGAAACCTGGCTCAACGACGAGTATCTCAACGCCTATTGGGCAGATGGATTGATTATTTCAACACCCACAGGCTCCACGGGCTATTCGCTGAGTTGCGGCGGCCCGGTTATCAGCCCGGAAACAAGGGCGTTGGTGTTGACACCGATCGCTCCTCATAACCTCAACGCAAGACCACTTATCATCCCGGACAACATGACCGTGAAACTCAAAGTTTCGGGTAGAGAACCTAGCTATTTGGTGTCATTAGATGCCAAAATGATAACATTCGCCAACGAAACATCGCTCACCATAAAAAAGGCACCTTTTTACATCAATATGATAGAACTTCAGGGTGAAAGTTTTTATAAGACCCTTCGGAAAAAACTGCTTTGGGGAGAGGATAAAAGGAACCTCAAACAATAATTTAGAGCAACTTTAGTTTTAATTCGTGCACGAATTGACAGCAAATTGTTGAATCGTAAGCAGATTTGTTATATTTGCAAACTTTTAAAAACATGAAGTATTTATTCGGATTTATTTTGATGTTCACCAGCTACATACCTGTTTGTGCACAAATCTACGAAGTAGGAGTCTTTGCAGGTGGCAGCAATCTAATTTCCGATGTCGGAAAAACTGATTATATCGCTCCAAACAAATTTGCAATTGGCGCGATTGCAAAATGGAATCGAAGTCCGAGATACGCCTACCGAGCATCTTTTACCTATGCAAGAGTTTCCGCTGACGATGCAGATTCCGATGTTGGCAAAAGAAAACAACGCGGGTTTCGATTTACGAACACCGTCAAAGAAGCATCGGCGGGAATGGAATTTAATTTTTGGGATTTTGACTTGCACGAATACGGATTCACACATACACCCTATGTATATTCCGGTCTGAGTTTTTTTCAATACGGGACACTCACCGGAAACGATACTTCCGTTGCCATTCCGATGGTAGTGGGATACAAAGTAAAAATGACCGAACGATTTATTTTGGCATTTGAGGTAGGCGCACGTTATACTTTTACCGATAATTTAGACTTGAGCAATCCCAATGACAACGACACTTTTGACAGTCAAAACTTTGGCAATGTAAAAAGCAACGACTGGTTTGTGTTTACCGGCTTCACAATTACTTACACCTTTGGCAAAAGACCTTGTTATTGCAGAGAATAATGGAACAAAACGAAAGCCAACTAATTAAAGAATTCCTACCCAACCACGTTGCCATTATCATGGACGGCAATGGTCGATGGGCAAAAAAACAGGGGTTGGCGAGAGTACTTGGACATGAAAAAGGAGCACAATCTGTAACGGAAACAGTCGAAACAGCAGGTAAATTGGGAATTCAGTATTTGACGCTTTACGCGTTTTCTACCGAAAACTGGAGTCGCCCTAAACAGGAAATCGACACGTTGATGAACTTATTGATTTCTTCACTTAAAAAAGAGCTCAAAACACTTCAGAAAAACTCTATCAAACTAGTCGCAATCGGTTGCATTGAACAACTTCCTAAAAAAGCATTCCGACAATTGAATGAAGTCATCGAAAAAACCAAAGGAAACGAAAAGTTTACACTTACCTTGGCACTTTCGTATGGCGCAAGAGAGGAATTGGTTCGCGCCATGAAAGCCATTGCGCTTAAAGTTAAAAATAATATAATTTCAATAGAAGATATTGACCAATCCACGATTAATAAGCATCTTTACACGCTGAATTTACCAGATGTCGATTTATTGATTCGTACCAGTGGCGAATTGAGAATCAGCAATTTTATGCTTTGGCAGTCTGCCTATGCCGAATTTTATTTTACCGATGTATTGTGGCCTGATTTCAGGAAAGAACATTTGGTCGAAGCTTTGTTAGACTATCAAAAAAGAGAAAGACGTTTTGGAAAAATTAGCGAGCAACTCATTTAATTTCATGTCAAAAAATTACATATTCCTACTAGCACTTGTCATTGCCACCCTAAATTCGGGAAGTGTCTTTGCACAGGACAATCTGACTTTCGGCAACGGCAAAACCTATATTTTAGAAGAACTCAAGGTAACGGGTGTGGTCACTTACAACGAACAAACCATTATTACCTACACCGGATTGGTTGTCGGTCAGCCCATCACCATCCCCGGCGTAAAACTGAGCGACATCACCAAAAGACTCTGGGGACTCGGTCTTTTTAGCAATGTCAATTTTTATTTGACAAAGGTCGAAGATGATAAAGCATGGTTGGAACTTGAGATTCAAGAATTACCCGAACTATCTGAAGTTAAAATTGTCGGGATGAAAAAAAGTAAGACTAAAGAAATCATCAAAGAAGCTTCACTCAACAAGGGAATCAAAGTCACCGAAAATCTCATCACAAATACCAAAAATTATTTGGAGAACAAATATAAAAAGAAAGGTTATCTCAACACCAAAACCATCATCAACACCCTTCCCGATACGGTCGGAAAAAATTCGGAGAAAATGGTCATCCGTATCGACAAGGGCGACAAGGTCAAAATCAGAAAAATAATAATTGATGGAAACGAAAAAATTTCGGATTACCGACTTAAAAAAGCCCTTAAGAAAACCAAACAAGTAAAAGTTTACCGCCTCTTTAAAAGATCCAAATATATTGAAGACGATTATCGAAAAGACCTTCAAGCCATGATGGACAAATACAAAGAACGCGGATTCAGGGATGCGCGGATTCTCTCCGACACGCTCATCAAGGTCAGTAAAAAAAGAATTAATTTACAAATAAATTTAGAGGAAGGAAATAAGTTCTATTTTGGAAATATCGACTTCATCGGAAACTCTGTGTTTTCAGATACCGAGCTCAAAAATGCGTTGGGCATCAACAAAGGAGATGTCTATAATGGGGTTCTTTTCAAAAAACGAATTAAAGACGACTCAAGACCCGATTCAGACGACTTGAGCAACCTCTACCAAAACATTGGTTATCTATTTTCAAACCTCACGGCCGTTGAGGTTGGTGTCAGAAACGACACCATCGATTTCGAAATTCGCGTGGTGGAAGGTAAATTGGCTCATTTCAACGAAATCCGCGTAACCGGAAACACACGAACCAATGACCATGTCATCTATCGGGAGCTCCGCACACGTCCCGGCCAAGTTTACAGCAAAGCAAATCTAGTTCGTTCGGTCAGGGAATTAGGTCAAACCGGTTTTTTTGATCCGGAACAAATCGAGCCCAAATTTGAAAACGTAAATCCGAATGAGGGTACCTTGGACATCAACTATTCGTTGGTTGAAAAAGGCTCCAGCCAAATAGAGTTGCAAGGTGGTTTTGGCGGCGGTGGTTTCATTGGTACTTTAGGCCTTTCCTTCAATAATTTTTCCATTCGCAATATTCTCAAAAGAGAAGAATACAGACCTCTTCCGATGGGAGACGGACAATCATTGGCACTCAGATTGCAAGCCAGCAGAACCTCTAGGGTATTCAGCTTTTCATTTGTAGAACCTTGGCTGGGCGGTAAAAAACCCGTACAATTCTCTACCACACTTTCACACAGCAAGCAGTTCCTGTTTAATGGACTTCGAAACGATGTGGACAAAAGCCGAAGCTTTACCATTGACGGAATTACCTTGGGATTGGCCAAAAGACTGAAAGTACCGGATGACTTTTTTACCCTTTCTCAGGCCGTAAGTTTTCAATTTTTCAACCTCAATAACTTCAACACCGGATTGTTTACCTTCGGCGATGGCGTGTCAAACAATTTCGCTTACACCATTGCCATTAGCAGAAACGATACCCGTGTGAACCCGATTTTCCCAACCGCCGGTTCTAATTTCAATCTAAGCCTAAAAGTCACACCACCATACTCACTATTCAGCGGTACTGACTTTGGAAACTTAAAAAACGACCCCAATTTTCAAAATACAGACGGCACACCCAACCAATCTTTAATCGATCAAAAAAGATTTCGATTTTTGGAATTTTACAAGGTAAAGTTTAAAGGAGATTGGTACAACAGTTTGTATGCCAATAAATTAGTGTTAAAAACCACGGCAGAACTCGGATACTTAGGTTCCTACAATTCTGAGCGAGGCACGCCACCGTTTGAACGATTTTTCTTGGGTGGTGACGGATTGGGTAACTTCAGTTTAGATGGCAGAGAAACCATCGGACTCAGAGGATATCCAAACCAATCTCTTTCAAGTTTTGACGGAGGTACGATTTACAACAAATTTACGTTAGAACTTAGATACCCGCTCACTTTAGGTCAAGCAGCCTCTATTTACACACTTGGCTTTTTGGAAGGCGGTGCATCGTTTGAAAAATTCAGAGATTACAGTCCTTTCGACTTAAATCGTTCAGCTGGATTTGGAATTCGTATATTTATGCCCGCTTTTGGCTTGTTGGGAATTGATTTCGGATATGGATTTGACAATCTTCCGGGAAGTTTGAAGGCCAATGGCTGGGAAACACATTTTATTATTGGTCAACAATTTTAAATTTGGTACGGTTTTTTCTAAAACATTTCGGAATGAAAACAAAACATTTACTTCTTCTCTGCTTTTTGCTTCTATCGATGAGCAATTTTGCACAAAGAGGGGTTCGCATCGCTTATGTTGACATGGATTATATTTTAAAAAGTGTTCCCGAATACCAAGAAGCTGTAAGTTTACTCGATAAAAAAGTGATTGATTGGAAAAAAGAAATTGAAGGAAAGTTCAATGTTGTCAATCAGCAAAAAGAAGCATTGGAGAAAGAAAAAGTATTTCTCACCAAAGAATTGATTAAAGAACGAGAAGATGAAATTGTCTTTCAAGAAAATCAAATTTTGGATTATCAGCAAAAAAGATTCGGTCCAAACGGTGATTTAGACATTCAAAAAAGACAATTGGCACAACCGGTGCAGGATCAAGTGTTCAATGCTGTTCAGGAAATTGCAGCAAAAAGGCAATACGATTTTGTGTTTGATAAATCCGCCGATGTAGTGATGTTGTATTCCGCAAAAAAATACGATATTAGCGACCTGATTGTTCGAATCATTACACGAAATGCCAAAATAGATGCCAACGGGAATAAAAATGAGGAAACAGTTGAGTCTATCTTGGATGAGCCCGATCCGGACACACTCAGCAAACAAGAACAAATAGCCAACAAAAGAGACGAAAGACTCCGTTTGTTGGAAGAACGAAAAAAAGCAATCGAAGCTGAAAGACAAAAAAGACTACTCGAATTTGACCAAAGAAGACAAAGACTACTCGACGAAAGAGAAGCGCGACGAACCGGAAAAACAGTAGAACAACTAAGAAACGAACGGGGTGAAAACGTGTCAGATTCGACCGCTGTCAAAGTGGATACCCGAACGCAACAACTGGAAGATAAAAAACAAGCTGTCGAAAAACAAAAACAAGAAAGACTGCAGCAACTTCAAGACAAAAAACAACAATTGCTGTTGGAACAAGAAGCACGACGAACCGGAAAAACAGTAGATCAATTAAAAAAAGAAAAGAAAGAAGACGTAAAAGACAGCCTTTCGGGTCAAGCGGATGATAAAGCGAAACAAGCTATTGACGCTAAAAAGAAAGAAGCCGAAGATAAAAAAACAGCTCGGGCACAACAATTGGAAGATCGCAAAAAAGCCATCGAAGCAGAAAGAGCAAAAAGATTAAAAGAATTTGAAGACCGCAGAAAAAAATTGGAAGAAGAAAAATTAAAAAAGAAAAACAAGGAAAACAATCAATAAATCGCAAATCTAAATTAATTAAAAAAGTAAATTCAAAAAACAATGAAACATTTAAAAACCAGTCTGATAGTATTGTTAGTAACCGTTGGACTCAGTAGCATGAGCTATGCACAAACTAAATTGGCGCACATCAATACCCAAGAACTTATCAAAGTATTGCCTGAAGCCATCGAAGCAAATAAGCAATTGGAAAAACTTGAGCAAACCTACACCAAAGACATCCAAACTTCTTACACTGAATATCAAAAAAAGTTGGAGCAATACCAAAAAGAAGCTGAGACTCAGCCCAAAGAAGTCAATGAAAGAAGAGCAAATGAGATGGCAGAAGCCGAAAACAGAATTCGTGAAGCACAAGAATCCGCAGCCAAAGAATTGCAGCAAAAACGCTCTGACCTCTACGGACCCATCATGGAAAAAGTTCGCGCAGCTATTCAAAAAGTTGCCAAACAATTGGGATTTGAGTATGTGATGGATGCCAGCACATTGATTGTTGCCGATGGTAAAAATCTTTTGCCAGAAGTAAAAAAAGAGTTGGGACTTTAATCCCGAAAATTTAAACATTTTACAAGCTGCCCTTCGGTGAGATTTTCTTACTTTAGGGCAACTTTTTTTATCATGACAACTACTTCTCCCATTGGAATTTTTGACTCCGGCGTAGGCGGCACAACCGTTTGGAAAGAAATCTCAAAACAACTGCCCAACGAGCAAGTCATCTATTTGGCAGATAGCAAAAACGCTCCATACGGTGAACAAAAACCGGAAGAAATCATCCGGTTATCCTGCAAAAACACTGAATTTCTCATTGAGAAAGGTTGCAAAATTATCGTGGTCGCCTGCAACACAGCTACAACCGCCGCAATTGCCACTTTGCGACAAAAATACGATATCCCATTTATCGGTATCGAACCGGCCATCAAACCGGCAGCTTCCCTGACCGACACCAACCGAGTGGGAATCCTTGCTACGAAAGGAACCCTTTCAAGCGCGCTGTTTCACCGCACGGCAGACCTGCATGCCAAAAATATCGAAATTGTTGAACAACGAGGTGACGGCTTGGTAGAATTAATCGAAGCGGGCGAAACAAATTCTGAAAAGACATTCGCACTGCTCAAAAAATACATCAACCCGATGATCGAAAAGAACATCGATTGCTTGGTGTTGGGATGCACACACTATCCTTATCTGATTCCACAACTCAAAAAAATACTTCCTGCATCGGTAAAAATAATAGACTCAGGCGAAGCTGTTGCCAGACAGACCAAACACATCCTCGAAAAATCGAGCTTGTTGAACACATCCGACACGAAACCAATCAATTTTTGTTATACCAATTATAAAACGCACCTGCTTCAAGATTTTATCAATAAATTGGAACTCAACACACGGGTTGAGTTTTTGGAATTTTGAGTTTTCACATCCCAAAAACTATCCATTTAAGTTCCTTATCTTTGCAGACTTAGAAATTTTTCTTTTAAACTTAATCAAAGTATAGCATGCAACTGTACAACACCTTAAGCGCAAAAGAAAGGGAAGCACTCATAGCCGAAGCCGGAAAAAAAAGGCTGACTCTTTCTTTTTATCAATACGCCAAAATCGAAAATCCGGAAATTTTCAGAAACCATCTGTTTATTACCTGGAATGAATTCGATGTGTTGGGGCGTATTTATGTCGCCAAAGAAGGCATCAACGCGCAACTTTCTGTTCCCGCCGATTATTTTTCCGCTTTCAAATTGCATCTCGACTGCATCACATTCCTAAAGGATGTACGGCTGAACATTGCCGTAGAACACGATGATTTTTCGTTCCTCAAACTCAAAGTAAAAGTCCGCGATAAAATTCTCGCCGATGGGCTCAACGATAACACTTTTGATGTGACCAACAAAGGTATTCACTTAGATGCAATTGCCTTCAACAATCTCATCGAACAACCCGATACCATTTTGGTGGACATGCGCAACCATTACGAAAGCGAAATCGGTCATTTCAAAAACGCCATCACACCCGATGTTGACACCTTTAGAGACTCGTTAAATCTGATAGAAGAGGATTTAAAAGATTTTAAAAAAAATAAAAATCTGGTCATGTATTGCACCGGAGGCATTCGCTGTGAAAAAGCAAGTGCCTACTTCAAACACAAAGGATTTAAACATGTTTACCAATTGGAAGGCGGCATCATCAATTATGTAAACCAAGTAAAAGAAAAAGGACTTGACAACAAATTTATCGGGAAAAATTTCGTTTTTGACGAACGCCGAGCCGAACGCATTTCAAATGATGTCATCGCACACTGCCACCAATGCAAAAATCCGTGCGACACCCATGTCAATTGTGCTAACGAGGCGTGCAATTTGCTCTTTATCCAATGTGAAGATTGTGCTGAAAAGATGAATCAATGTTGCTCGGAAACCTGCATGCAAATAGCCGCATTACCCTACGAAGAACAAAAATTGTTACGCAAAGGAAAAGCCAACAGCAACAAAATTTTCAAAAAAGGACGAAGTGAAGCATTGCGCTACAAATAACTTTACAACGCAAACAAAATCAATCGGCGCACAAAAAATGGTTAATCTCTAATAAAAAAAGCAGATTTGTTTTCTCAACTGATTTTATTTCATTTGAAAAACTTTTTTCCAAATAAGCAACTGCGGAAAACTTCATTTTAACCAAGTTTTCGGGAGTGATTGTGTTTATGTATATTTATACCGAGAAATCGATTGATAAAATTGTGTCGATTTTATCTTTTAAAACTAAAAACTATGTCTTGCAGCAATTGCTCAACTTCAGATAACGGCCAACCCAAAGGATGCAAGAACAACGGTACTTGCGGAACATCGAGTTGCAACAAACTCACCACCTTTGACTGGCTTGCCAACATGAAACTCCCACAAGGTCAATCCGAAATATCTTTCGTAGAAGTAAGTTTCAAAAACGGAAGGAAAGAATTTTTCCACACACCCGAAAACATAAGCCTTCACATGACCGACATCGTAGCCACCGAAGCCCAATCTGGTCATGACATTGGCACCGTAACACTCACCGGTGAATTGGTTGGCATTCAGATGAAAAAGAAAAAAGTACATCCCGAGAGTCCCGATATCAAAAAAATATACCGCAAAGCCACCCAAAGAGACATCGATGTTTGGCAACAAGCACGCAGCAAAGAAGAAGCCATTCAGGTGCGGGCGAGAGAAATTGCAATTGCCCTTCGTTTGGAAATGAAAATATCGGATGTAGAAGTTCAAGGTGATGGATCCAAAGTTATTTTTTATTATACGGCCGATACCCGTGTAGATTTTAGACAACTCATCAAAGAATTCGCCCGAGAGTTTTCTATCCGAATAGAAATGAAACAAATCGGACTTCGTCAAGAAGCTTCCAGACTTGGTGGAATCGGCTCTTGCGGACGCGAACTCTGTTGCAGCACTTGGCTCACAGACTTTCGTTCGGTCAACACCACCGCGGCAAAATACCAACAACTTTCCCTCAATCCGCAAAAATTAGCCGGACAATGCGGCAAACTCAAATGCTGCCTCAACTATGAGTTGGATGCTTACTTAGACGCGCTTCAAGATTTCCCGAAAACAGAAGTGAAACTAAAAACCGAAAAAGGCATCGCTGCTTGTCAAAAAATAGATATTTTTAAAGGAATCCTTTGGTATGCCTACGAAGGCGAATGGATGAACTGGCACATACTCACAACTGCAAAAGCCAATGAAATCATTACGAAAAACAAAAACAACGAAACCGTCACAAGCCTTGAAGATTTTGTAGGCGTTTTGGAAAAAGATGAAACTGTCGAATATGAAAATGTAGTTGGTCAAGACAGTTTAACGCGATTTGACAGACCCAAAAAGTCTAAAAATAAGAACCGTAACAAAAATCGAAACAAAGCCCCTCGAAATGCGCGTTAATGTTTTTTTGATGATTATTTTGATTGGCGTACTCACCTCTTGCGACCAAAAAATGATTTTGGATGAATACCAAAACGTGGGCAGTTTTTGGCAAAAAGACAGTGCGGTGGTTTTTAATTTCAATCCACCGGATACCTTAAAGCAATACAATCTTTTTATCAATCTTCGCAACAACAATGACTACGGTTTCAGCAATATTTTTTTGATAACCGAGTTGTATTTTCCAAATGGAGTAATCCAAACCGACACCCTTCAATACATGATGACAAACCCCAAAGGCGAATGGTTGGGAAACGGATTTACCGATCTGAAAGAGAATAAACTTTTGTACAAAGAAAATTTCCGGTTTTCAAGTATGGAAAACCATCAAGTTTATATCAAGCAAGCGGTTCGAAAAATCGGTGCCGTTGACGGGATAGTTGAACTCAAAGGTATCACCCAAGTCGGTTTTAGAATTGAAAAAACAAATTAATTTTTAAGCAATTAAAAATGAGCACTAAAAAAAAGGCAACTACTTCAAAACCGTTCAAATTTACCAAATGGTTTTTTGGTATTTTCTTTGCTGGATTGGGTTTCATTATATTTATTTTCCTATTGGCCTCGTGGGGCGTTTTTGGTTCTCTTCCTACCTTTGAAGTTCTCGAAAACCCCGACACAAACGTGGCTACCGAAATCATATCTTCGGATGGTAAAACTTTGGGTAAATTTTATTTTAACGACAACCGGACACCCGTTTTTTTTGAAGACTTACCTCCGCATTTGGTCAACGCACTTGTCGCAACCGAAGACATTCGTTTCTATGAACATTCAGGCATCGATTCCAAAGGAACTTTGCGAGCCTTATTCTTTTTAGGTACTCGAGGTGGAGCAAGCACCATCACCCAACAATTGGCTAAACAATTATTCACCGACAACGTTTCCCGAAACATCGTGGCACGTGGTCTGCAAAAAATCAAAGAATGGATAATTGCCATTCGATTGGAAAAGCAATACACCAAAGAAGAAATCATCACCATGTATTTTAACATCTATGATTTCAATTACAATGCGGACGGAATTCGTTCGGCTGCACGCATCTATTTTAACAAAGAACCCAAAAGTCTTTCCATCAATGAATCTGCCATTTTGGTCGGCATGTTCAAAAACTCATCTCTCTACAACCCAAAACTAAGACCCGAGCTCGTCAAAAACCGACGAAACACCGTATTGAGTCAAATGTTTCGGTATGATTTTATCACTAAAGAACAAAGGGATTCACTTCAAAAGCTGCCTCTCAATATCAATTTTACTCCAGAATCACATAGTCAAGGTACCGCAACTTATTTTAGGGAATATCTCAGGGATTTTATGCAAAAATGGATCAATACACATCCCAAAATAAATTCCGATGGAAGCAAGTCCAAATACAATCTTTACCAAGACGGTCTTAAAATATACACTACCCTCGATTCGCGCATTCAAAAAAACGCAGAAAACGCGGTCAACGAGCATCTTGCGCATCTGCAAAAAGAATTCTTCAGACAAAACGAAGGCAACAAAACCGCTCCATTTAGAGACATCACCAAAGAAGAAACCCAAAGAATTCTCAACCAATCGATGAAACGATCTGAAAGATGGCGAGTTCTTAAAAACAAAGGGCAAACGGAAAAAGAAATCAAAGAGTCGTTTTACAAGAAAACAGAAATGACTATTTTCACTTGGAATGGCGAAAAAGACACCCTGATGCGCCCCATCGATTCAATTGTCTATTACAAACATTTTTTGCAAGCCGGACTTTTGTCAATGGAACCCCAAACTGGTCATGTCAAAGCTTGGGTAGGCGGCATCAACTACAAGCATTTTCAGTACGACCACGTGTTGCAGGGAAAACGGCAAGTTGGTTCAACCTTCAAACCCTTTGTGTATGCAGCCGCTATCGACCAACTTCACCTCTCCCCTTGCGATGAATATCCGGATGTTCAACATTGTATCGAAAAAGAAAAATACGGTAATCCGGAAGCTTGGTGCCCGAAAAACTCGGACGGAAAATACTCCGGAAAAATGCTCACGCTGAAAAGTGCTTTGGCAAATTCGGTAAATAGCATTACCGCAAGACTCATTGACAAAATAGGACCACGGCCAGTAATTAATCTGGCACATAATCTCGGGATGACCTCAGATATTCCTGAAGTACCTTCCATTGCGCTCGGAACAGTCGATTTAAGCGTGTACGAAATGGTAGGAGCCTATGGCGCATTTGTCAATCAAGGAATTTATATTACCCCAACCATGATTACCCGAATAGAGGATAAATACGGTACTGTTTTAGAAGAATTTGTACCCGAAACCAAAGACGTTTTGAGCGAAGAAGCGGCCGCAACTGTTGTGAGCCTGCTGGAAGGTGTGACACAACACGGTTCCGGACAAAGACTAAGAGGAACTTGGGCACTTGGCAGAATCGATTACCAGCGTGCAGTGACCGGTTATCCTTTTGATTTTAAAAACCCGATTGCCGGCAAAACCGGAACTACACAAAACCAAAGCGACGGTTGGTTTATGGGCATGGTTCCCAATTTGGTCACCGGCGTTTGGGTGGGCGCAGAAGATCGCGCGGCACACTTTTCTTCCATTACTTACGGGCAAGGAGCAACCATGGCATTGCCGATTTGGGGAATTTTTATGCGTTCTAACTATGCAGACAAAACACTCAACATTTCTCAAGGAGACTTTGTGAAACCGCAAAATATGACTATCAAAATCAATTGCGAAGAAAGTAATCTGTCCAATCCCAAAGAAGAAGAATTTGATTGGTAGTTCAATTTTTTGCTTATCCAAATTTGATTAAAAGCCAATGACACCTTCAGGAAAAATAGAATTGATGGCTCCGGCAGGAAATTTTGAATCCCTGCAAGCCGCTTTAGACAACGGTGCCGATTCAGTTTATTTTGGCGTCGAACAACTCAACATGCGGGCGCGTTCTACCATCAATTTCACCTTGAAGGATTTGCCGGAAATAGCCAAACGTTGCCAAGACAAAAACGTCCGAACCTATCTGACATTGAACACCATCATCTACGACCACGATCTGTCGGTAGTAAAAACCCTCTTGACCAAAGCCAAGGCAAACAACATCAGTGCAGTCATTGCTTCCGACCAAGCCGTTATTTCGACCGCCCGAAGCCTGGGGCTTGAAGTACATATTTCTACACAACTGAATGTGACCAATATAGAAACCGTTAAGTTTTACAGCCTCTTTGCAGATACCATCGTTCTTTCTCGCGAATTAAGTTTGCGTCAGGTCAAAAATATTACCGAACAAATCGCCAAAGAACAAATCAAAGGTCCCAATGGAAATCTGATAGAAATAGAAATTTTTGGACACGGTGCCTTGTGTATGGCCGTTTCCGGGAAATGTTATTTAAGCCTGCACTCGCATAATTCTTCTGCCAATAGAGGTGCGTGCAAACAAAATTGCCGGAAAAAATATACGGTCATCGATCAAGAAAGTGGTTTTGAAATCGAAATTGACAACGAATACATGATGTCACCCAAAGATCTATGCACCATTGACTTTCTCGACCAAGTAATCGATTCAGGCATCAAAGTATTGAAACTTGAAGGTCGCGGTCGCGCACCGGAATACGTGGCAACCGTCACCAAAACCTATCGCAACGCAATAGAAGCCTACTACGAAGGTACTTATACCAAAGATAAAATCGGCGTATGGATGGATGATTTGTCCACCGTTTACAACCGGGGCTTTTGGGCCGGTTATTACCTCGGTCAAAAATTGGGTGAGTGGAGTGATAATCCGGGCTCAAATGCTACCCAAAAGAAAGTTTATATCGGTAAAGGCATGCACTATTTCCCTAAATCGGGCGTGGCAGAATTCAAAATCGAAGCATACGATCTGACGAAAGGTGACAAAATTCTCATCACCGGCCCAAGCACGGGCGCACAAGAATTGGTTGTTGAAGACATGTTTGTCAACGACGTCGATGCCGAAAAAGCTTCAAAAGGAGATAGTTGTACTTTCAAAACACCCTTCCGAATTCGCCTTTCCGACAAACTTTATAAAATTGTAGCGGGTTAAAACAATTTGTCTTTAAATATTTTGTACATATATTTGTACATATATTTTCATTAAAAATCATTTGCCATGATAACAACAACTTTATCGGATTTCAGGAAAGACATCAAGACATATTTTAAAAAAATCACGGAAAATTTCGAAACATTAATTATAAACAGGGGGAAAGACAGTGGGGTGGTAATTATCTCTTTGGATGAATACAATTCGCTAATGGCAACCCGGCATGAGCTTTCATCTGCCTCGAATGAAAAAAGATTGGATGCTGCCATTGAAAAATTGAAAAACAAACAAACATTTGAAAAAATACTTTTGGAAGAATGAAGTATATTTTTGTTGATGAATCTTGGGAAGACTATCTGTATTGGCAAAAAACGGATAAAAAAATGCTTCGTAAAATCAATGATTTGTTACACGATATTTCCCGCACACCATTTTCCGAAATTGGCAAACCCGAACCTTTAAAATTCAAATACAGAGGTTTTTGGTCAAGAAGAATTGACAATGAGCACCGGTTGATTTATCAAGTCCGGGAAGATGAAATATTGGTTGCTAAATGCAGATTTCATTACGATTTGATTTTTCTAAAATCCCTTTCACTTCAAATGGTCATCATCACCCTTCAAAGAGAAAAATGCATCGGCTGCAACTACTGCGTCGAATTGGATTCGGCACATTTTCGCATGTCAAAAAAAGATGGAAAATCGGTTCTTTTAAAGTCAATCAACAACAAAGGGTTTCACACGCTCAAATCGCCTGACCACAACATATTGGAAAAATCTGAATTAGCTGCCAAAGCTTGTCCGGTGAAAATTATCACTTTGAAAGAAATATAAACGAGTTGTTTCTGTCAAATTTAATCTTGTGGGAATGGCACAAAATTATAGACTATATGAATTGCTCTTTCAGCAAGGCAATTACTTGATTTTCTGTCATTGAATCTGCCGTATCGACAAATTTTACTTTACCTGACATTGCTTTTATTTTTGATATTGCCTTATGCAACCCGATCTTTGCCTCCGCCGGTCCCAAAATAACAATAGAATCTGCCTCTTTGAGAGCTGCAATCACTTTTTCATAATAGTTCTTAAGCTGTTGCGTGAGTTTTTTTTCTTTGACCTTTTCAAAATTTGAAAATTGATTACCCATCCGTGTGTATTGCTTGCCTTCTCCATCCACTCGGATTCGGCTTTCAAAATTGGATTCAATGGATTTAATCGTTTCCTTCCCATTGTTTAAAATGACAAGTGTTGCTTTTTTACTGTCAATCCAAACGCCTACTTGTGTTAGATTTTTCATGGTATTGATTTTAGTTTTATAAAAAATTAGCCTATTTCTTACAGAAGACACATAAGAAAATAATCACATAAATTTAGTGATTTTTGCGTAAAAAAGCTAATAAAAAAGACCCTTTTTGAATTACAATAATCATTATTTTTTTGTAACTATTCAGTCTAATAGAAAATCGACACAAATTTATAGTCAGTTCGAGTGTTTTATTAAAAAATGCGACCGCTTTTTTTAATAAAACGTATCGAGAACTATACAATTTCAAGCTTCTCGATACCTGCCTGTGGCAGACAGGCAATTTTTAATAGTAAAG
>PHDQ01000091.1 GCA_002841025.1 Bacteroidetes bacterium HGW-Bacteroidetes-13
ACCAAATTAGAAGGCGTTTTAGAAAGTATGGATTCCGCATTTGAACCACCACCACCGCAGCTTGCACTAAACAAAATCAACAGTAGAACAGCCGGAAAATAAAAACAACAAGATTTTGGAAGCTTCATCTATTGAGGTAAATAAGTCATTAAACTTTTCATTTTTATAAATCTCAGGACATCTTTTAAAAATGTCCTGAGAATTGGAATATAAATATTTATAGAACTGCCGGAATCAATGTCAAATACCAAGCATTTCCGGTTTCAGTCCCTTGGATTCTGAGCTTCATAACGGTTGGTGTTATTTCAACAATTTCATATTCTTTTTGAAGAGATCCATAACCAATATAAACTGTGCTACCGGAAAGCAAGATGGCTGTTTGCGTCAGTGAATTTGGATTGCCGGTTGCAGAAGGCACAAACGAGAACGATTCTGTCCCGCCACCATAAGCATAACAACCTTCAGCACCTGATGATGGAATTCCGGGTATGGAAGCCAATGAGCCGGTTTTGGTAAATGCTCCATCCGGACTTGTAACTTGTAAGGAGAAAGTATTGCTTGCCGAGTTTTTGGTAAAAGTAAATTGGGTGGTGTAAAAACAATTACAGCAATTCACTTTTTCGTTTACACCCGCTTGCCACCAGATGGGACTGAATTCCCCTGTCCATGGGCCAACACCCATATGTCCTGCCACACTTTTATCGACTATCCAAGTTTTGGATGAATCGCCTGTAAGGTTGGTAACAATCACCGGATCTACATTGAAGTCGCTTCTGACTGTGATGTCTTTGGTTGCGACCGATGAAGTTCCACCTGCGCCAAAAGCTACGATTGTAATGCGATAGGTAAAAACCCCTGTTTTGGTGTATTTTTTGGTAGCCGTTCCACTGAAAGTTTCCAAACTCAATGTCTCGCCGGTGCCAAAATCAATTTTATAGGCAATGGCATTATCTGAAGAAACTGTGATTTTCACATCACCAGATCCGTCACCGTCCGGGTTGTTTGCATCTTGACCCATGATTTCCGTGTCAATGACAATATTCGAAGGAGCTGTCAATTCACCTAAAGTAAAATCTTGTTCCGTACAACTGCCAAAAAGCAGTGCAAATACGAAGAGGGCTTGTAAACTATATTTTAAATTGGATTTCATAATCAATATATATTTAATTGGTTACTTGAATGTTATCAATATAAATCACCTCTCCCAAACCTCTATTAGGTCTGTTGTAGTTTATATTAAACTGTTTGTAGGTTGCACCGACAGGAATTGCCGGAATCGTAGTGGTGTCAAAAACAACTTCTGTCCATTGATTAGCCACCAAAACCGGGGAAAATATGGCAGTATTAGGTGCTCCGTTGGTTGATGCTTGCAGTTCAAGACCGATGTTTTTTCCAGCTTCAGTCGCATAAACAAGCATCGTGATTTTGGTTCCTGTGCTCAAGTCAATCGGCACACCAAGTGGTTTCCAAGTACCTGCCCATTCTTCTGCACCAACGGGTTTTTCAAACTTAACAACTTTTGAAGAAGTGTTGAGTCCTGTCGGGAAAGGATTGTCGGCAATCGAGAAATTCACACCGCCAAAAGTGCCGCCGGCCAAATAATTTTGAGACGCCAATTCAACCGTATAAGGAAGCGCTAACGGATCAAAAATAATCACCTGTTTGACGGATTCCGTTTTTGCGGCTCCACCGCTTTCTGCAATTACTTTTACATCATAAACTCCGCCCAACGCGTAAGTGTGGTTGAGTGTTTGACCTATCGCCATCGGAGTACCTACTTCGTTTGGTACATCGCCGAAAAACACCAAGAAAGATCTTGCGTAATCAGCCTTTGCAGATAGGGTTAAATCATGTGCATTGGTTGAAGTGGTAACCACTAAATTTTCCGGTGCACGAAACGTAACTTGGAGTGGAAATTGCGTTTCTGTTTTTCCGCCTGCAATGTCGTTTGTGACAATATTTACGGTATAACTTCCTTCTGCGTAAATGTGATTGACTCCTTGGCCCGGTTTTAAGTTTACCGGTTCGGTTGTACCGTCACCGAACAACACATCAAACGATATGGCACCCTCCGCGGTAGGCGTGATTTTTACAAGCCCCGAATTGTCGTTGCTAATATCAAAGATGTTGTTGATATTATCGGGAGCGACATTGTCTAAGGATGACAAGTCATTACTGATGCCATCTTCTGAGCAACTAACAGCTGCAAATGCCAGAAAAATTGAACAAAGAATTAATTTTATATTTTTCATAAGATATTTTTTATGGACTAGTTATAGTTAGGATTTTGAACCAAATTGGTGTTCTCCAATTCTTTGAACGGAATCGGGAAAATCTCATCTCTTCCGGCCGTAAAACCTCTACTTGCAAGAATCGAAGTTGCTTGTCCGGTTCGGACCAAGTCGAACCAACGATGACCTTCTCCGGCCAATTCAGCACGGCGTTCGTTCATGATTGCGGTTTGGGAAACCGGCACGGAAGGCAATCCTACCCTGGCACGAACGGCATCAAGTAAGGCTTGTGCTCTTGCGCCTGAACCGCCTAATGCTTCTGCTTCCATCAGGTAAGTGTCTGCCAAACGAATCACATAGGTGTTTTGTTTGTAGTTGAGTTCCGGCACACCGGCTCCGGTAGTAACATCGGAACGGCGAGGAACAAATTTGTTCAAGAAAAAACCGGTATCTTGGTGTCCTGAGATGTAATCAACTTCTCCGGCTTGTTTGAGTGCATTCAAATTCAAAACTGTGGCTTCGTATCGCGGATCGTTTTTGATAAAATCGTAAAAATCTTGCGTGAACACGTTAAAACTCCAACCGGATGGCAGATCAGGAGCGTTATTCCCAATTTTGGAATAACCACGAGGTCCTACCATTACGTTTACGCTGTTTCCTTCATCACGTCCGCTTCCCCAAAATTCCCAAGAAGCATTGCTTTTGTTGGTATGCGCTACTTCTAGGATGGATTCAGAATTGAATTTATTACCGACAGCCCAAAGGTCTTCAAAATTTTCCAACAGGCTGTATCCAAACTGGCTGGTGGTTCCGGGTGTTCCGTTTACGGCGGCTAATTGTTCAGCTGCCAATCCCATCTTGCCTTCAAACAAATAGACTTTACCCAGAAGAGCTCTTGCAGCACCTTCATTCATTCGTCCGGCTTCTGTACCGGAAACTGATTGCGGTAAATCAGGAATTGCGGCCAACAAATCACTTTCAATCAGCGCATAAACTTCATTGGGATCAGCTTGTAGCACATTTGGAATATCTGCTATACCAATCGGCGTTGTGATGAGCGGAATGTTTTTGAACATTCTGACCAAGTTAAAATAATATAATGCACGCAATGTTCTGGTTTCAGCTGTAAATCTTACTTTGGAGGCATCGCTGATATCGACAACCGGTAATTGCTCCAACAAAAAATTGGCACGAAAAATACCTTGATAATGATCGTTCCAAAAGCTTGGGGGAATGGTTGTAGAACTTTGCACATAATTTGAAAATGACTGAATTCCAACGCCATCAGAAGGTCCTCCTCCTCCGGCGAAATGGTCATCTGAGCCGGCATTCATCATGGTAATCAGGTTTTCAAAACCGCCTGAGTTTTTTCTCAAAACATCATAGACAGCTACCACAGCTGAAAAGGCTGTTTCTTCATTACTGATGAAGCCTTCCGATAGGTTTGACCCTTCTAAGTCAACATCAAGATAGTCCTTCGAGCACGATGCTGTGGTTAGTATCATCGTGAGGCTGAACAAAAAGCAAATGATTTTCATTGTTTTCATAATCTTATTTTTTTTGTTAAAACTGTAAGTTAGCACCTATCATAAAAGATCTGGCTTGCGGATAAAATCCGCGATCGATACCCAAGACGTTTCCGCCAATTTCGGGGTCAAAACCGGTATAGTCGGTGATTGTCAACAGGTTTTCGCCGGTGACGTAAACTCTGAATTTTTGTACACCAAATTTACTGATCAAATGATTCGGAATGGTGTATCCGACCTGCACCACTTTGAAACGGAGGTAATCGCCGTTTTCCAAATAGAAGTCGGAAGGTCTGGTAAAGTTGCCATTGCTGTCGTTGTTTACCAATCTCGGGAAACTGTTTGAAGTTCCCGCTCCATGCCAACGTCCCAACGCTTCAATTTGGTAGTTTGCGTTGGCAATATCGAGACGGCGCAATCCTTGAAAAATCTGATTGTCGATGGAGCCTTGCGCAAAAATCATCAAATCAAATCCTTTGTAATCCATGTTGATGGTAAAACCAAAGGTGTATTTTGGAAGCGAACTTCCCAAAAACTGCTTGTCATCATCTGTAATTCTACCATCTCCGTTGTTGTCTTTCCATCTGAAATCACCGGGCTTTGCATTGGGTTGAATAAGTCCACCTTGTGTGTTGGTATAAGCATTTACCTCATCTACCGTTTGGAATATACCGTCTGTTTTGAATCCGTAAAAAGAATTGAAAGCATGACCGACTTGCGTTCTAGTAATGGGTCCCATCGATTGAAAACCGGCAGAACCAGTGGTGATAAATTCTTTTCCCTGACCGAGATTGGTCACTTCGTTTTCTAAGTATGAAATGTTTCCTTTGACAGATAGGTTAAAATCATTGAATCGTTTTTGATATCCCAATTCAAGCTCCACACCGCGATTTTCCATATCGGCTACGTTACCAACCGGACTTCCGGTTGAGCCAATAAACCCAGGGATGTCAATGGGTTGAAGAATTCCGGTGGTTTCTTTGTTGAAATAATCAAAAGTCAAACTGAAATCATTTAAAATTCTTGCATCAAAACCAATACTGGTTTGGCTGGTTTCTTCCCATTCCAAATCTGGGTTTGCCGGCGCATTCGGGCTGTTTCCGATGATGAGATCTTCTCCATCACCAAAAGTGTAGTTCCTTCCGCCACTTGTGGTAGAAAGAAATCTGAAGTCTCCGATGGCATCATTACCGGTTACACCATAACCGCCTCTGATTTTCAATGAATTTACATATTTATTTTCTTTCCAAAAATCTTCTTTATTTACATTCCAACCCACTGAAAATGAAGGGAACGTACCGTATTTATTGTTATCTCCAAATCGAGAAGAACCATCTCTACGAATGACACCTGTAAACAAATATTTTTCTTTGTAGTCATAATTCAATCGTGCAAAAAGGGACGTTACACGGTGTTCGATTCCGTCAAATGAAAAAGAAGTTTTTTTATCTTCGGGAATGCTGAAGTTGAATGAAGCTTTTCTAAAATCATTGGTAGGTATGTCTAAGTGAGTTACGCCAGTACCATTGAATATATCATTGTCTTTGGTGACACTTTGTCCCAACAAAATGGTAAAATTGTGATCTTCCAAGACTGTTCTGCTGTAGGTGATGGTGTTTTCAATATTCCAACCAAAACTTCTATTATTGGTTCTGCTCAAACTGTTTTGTTGCGCACGAACCGATGGATTTAGGAAAAATTCGGGAGTGAAGTTTTCCGAACCCCAATAGGCAAGTTTGCTGCCGAGAACCGAACGAATGGTCAATCCTTCGATGGGTGTAATGTCAATAAATGCAGAGCCTACAAAATCATCAGACCAATTAAAATTACCCAAACGGGTTTCGATAAACGCCAAAGGATTGGTCATTTCTTGTCCAACCAAAGTTGAGATACCGAACGGATTTCCGTTTTTATCTCTGATAACCGGATTGCTGTTAAATGGAGATGCGTTGATAATCGCTGGGTCAGTTTCGATAACTGGCGTAATCGGATCCAAATTGATGGCCGAACTCAACACGCCACCAAACTCACTATTGGTATTTCCAATCCCCACAGATTTTTGATGCGAATAGCCGAGCGTTTGCCCAACTTTCACATATTTTGAAATGATGTGATTGGAGTTTAACCGAATGTTCTTTTTGTTGTAATTAGAAATTTTTGTTGCAACCATTCCTTCCTGATCGGTAAGCCCGAAAGAAGCAAAATAGTTCGATTTTTCACTACCACCACTCAAGCTTACCTCATGTGTAATACGCTGAGCACTTTCGTTAAAAATTTGTTTTTGCCAATCGGTTCCTTTTCCCAAAACTGACAAATCAGGAAACAAAACATTTTGACCACTTGCAACCGCTTTTTCGTTTAGTAATGCACCGTATTCTGTGGCATTCAATAATTTAATTTTTTTAGCAGGTTCTGATACACCCGTGAAAACATTGTAGTTGACATTGATTTTTCCTTCTTTGCCTTTTTTGGTGGTAATAAGAATAACACCTGAAGCAGAACGCGCTCCGTATATTGCCAAAGACGCAGCATCTTTTAAGACCTCGATGGACTCTATGTCCGACTGGTTGACAAACCCGATGGCTCCGTTGTCAACAATAATGCCGTCCACAACCCAAAGCGGATTGTTCCCACCGCCATCAAAAGTAGTAATCCCTCTGACACGGACTGTAGAAGCGGAACCCGGCTGGCCGGAATTTGCTGCAATTACAACGCCTGAAGTTCTTCCTTGTAGAGCTTGCTCAACCCTGCCATTGGGTATATTTTCCAAGTCTGCAGCTTTGACGCTTGAAATGGAACCGGTTACAACACTTTTCTTTTGTGTTCCATAACCTACGACAACAACCTCTTCGAGTGATTCTACATCTTCTTGTAGTACCACGTTGAGAGTCTGAGCACTTTGAACCGCGACTTCAAAAGTTTTAAATCCCAAATAAGAAAACACCAACACATCGTTTGGTGAGACCCTTATAGAATAATTACCGTCAAAGTCTGTCGTTGTCCCGACGGTCGAATTTTTTACGACTACGGAAACACCAGGCAAAGGAGAGTTTGATTTGGAATCTGAAACTGCACCTTTAATGTCTATTGTTTGAGCAAACGAAATGCTGCAAAACAACAGAAATACGAATGGAAAAAATTTTGTTAATTTCATAGATTAATTAATTACGGATTTAGGTTTGCTTTGTTGTTGATTTTTTTTCATTACATTTAATAAATTTTTAACTTTTAATAAAACTATATCGTTTTCGGACTATGTTTTGAAGGGCTAAAATTATATTTTATCAAAAAGGAATGTTAAAAAACGAATACACTTCAAATACGCCAATTTGTTAAAAATCATACGCACTATATACTTTTTTTTATATATGTATTTAATTATCTGTATTTTATAAAAAACAAACGCACTTTGTTGCTCGTAGAAAATATATTAGGTTTGTAAAATGCAAAAATCCTTAAAATCAATGCCGAAGAAATATTCCTTTTGTTTTCTATTACTGATTTTTACAGGACTGCTGGGCCATTCTCAAAACTCAGAGAATGCCGGTATGTCCGCATTTTCCAGTGAATTTCCAAGAACAACTTATTTTGATAGAAATGCATTTTTGGCTGATTCTCAGTTTTGGACCATGTGTGAAGATGCTAAAGGCGTATTTATTTTTGGCAACAATGACGGAGCTGTTGTTTTTGATGGTGAAAATTGGACTAAAATCAAATTGCCCAACAACTCATCTGTAAGAAGTTTGGTTTTAGATTCAGAAGGAAAGATATATGCAGGCGGATTCAATGAAATAGGCACTTTTCAGCGAGATAAACAGGGCGTTTATTTCTATACTTCACTTATCAATAAATTCCATTTGGAAGGAAGCAATCTTGAGAATTTATGGCAGGCACATTTGGTGGATTCGCGTATTATATTTCGAGCTTTTAATGCGCTAATTGTCATTTCAGAAAACACGGCTCTTCAGATACCCGCGCGCAAGGCGTTTGTTTATTCTAATGTTGTAAACAATTCGCTATGGGTTCAGGATGAAGATTACGGACTCTATCGATTAGATTTGAAAAGTCTGCAATTGGTTGATGAAATTCCCGCAAAACTTTTCGAAAATGAAACACTGACTGCCATATTAGCGGGTGAAAAATCAAACGAATTATATTTAATTTCAAAAAACGGAAAGGTTTATATATTAGATTCACTGAAAAAGTCGGTCTCTTTTTGGTTTAATTTGTTTGAAGAAAACAAAAACGATCGTGTAACCTCCGCCTTAAAGTTTAGAAAAGACAAATATATAGTTAGTACACTTAATTCGAGAATCATAGAATTTAATCCAAAAGGCAAAGTCACACGAAACAATTCCGTTTTTGCGGATGTTAAAAACACCACCATTCACAATCTGTTCGTCACCCGTAAAAATAACCTTTGGGTCTTGTTGAATAATGGACTTAATTACCTTGATTTTAATTCGCCCTATGTGCAAATTTTTGACCAAGCTTCTGTCTATGATATATTAATAAATAATTCTAATCTTTATGTCGCAACTAATATTGGGGTTTATCAATCTCGGCTAACGACCGAATTTTCTAAATACACTTTCGAAAAGATTAAAAATCTAAACGGACAGACTTGGGCCGTCCAATCATTAGATGGAGATGTGCTTATTTCTCACGATGACGGGCTTTATAAACTCGAAAACAATGAAGCCATTAAAATTGGTGATGTCAAAGGATTTTGGAAAGTCAGTCCCGTGAAAGGTCAACCCAATTGGTTCTTGGCTTCAAATTACAACGGACTATATTTGTTAGAAAAAAATCAAGGAAATTGGATCATCAAAAATAAAATCTATGGATTTGACGAATCTACCCGTGACATACTCGCTGCCGATGAAGCCAATACGTATTGGGTATGTCACGGATTTAAGGGCGTTTATCGGATTGTCATCAACAATGATTAC
>PHDQ01000092.1 GCA_002841025.1 Bacteroidetes bacterium HGW-Bacteroidetes-13
TGGTGGTGGTACCTCCAGGAATCGAACCAGGGACACATGGATTTTCAGTCCATTGCTCTACCATCTGAGCTAAGGTACCTTTTACCTAAATGCGGGTGCAAATATAGTTTCATTTTTTATACTCCCAAAATAAATTTTTAAAAATATCTATTCCTATTTTTGCAAACAAAACGAATCGGATGAACTTGGTGATAGATGTTGGAAATTCGGCTATTAAATTGGCGGTTTTCAAAAAAAATCAAATACTTTCTAAATCGATAATCAAACACGATGCTTTGGAGATTGCATATATTGAACTCCATAAGCAGTTTGAAATTCGAAAAACCATTGTCTGCTCAGTAACCAATCTCAATGCAAGCGAAGAACAATTTTTGAAAAATCAAGATCACATTCTTTTTCTGGATAATAAAACGAGCGTACCATTCACCAATCTTTATGCAACGCCTGAAACTTTAGGAGCAGACCGGATTGCCTTGATCAGCAAAGCAACTTTTAAATATCCGAAACAAGCCGTTTTGGTGATCGATGCCGGAAGTTGCATCACTTACGATTACAAGAACGAAAAAGACGAATATTTAGGAGGCGCCATTTCGCCCGGTTTATCGATGCGATACAAGGCGGTTCATTACTTTACCGGAAAATTACCCTTACTAAGTCGAGACTCGTCCCATAAATTCATCGGAAACACCACCAATAGTGCCATTCACGCAGGAATAGAAAGCGGAATTATTTTTGAAATAAACGGGATGATTGATAAATATCTTGCTGAAAATGAGAAATTAACAATAATTTTAACAGGCGGAGATGCAGAATACTTGCGTCATCATTTAAAAAACTGCATATTTGCCAATTCAAATTTTTTACTGGAAGGACTTAATGATATCTTAGATTACAACTAACTAAATGATTAAAAAAAATTTATTTATACTTGTACTTTTGTACGCCACCATTGGCTTAGCGCAACAAGGAAGCAAATCTCCCTACTCATTTTTTGGAATTGGCGATTTGCGATTCAGAGGAACTAACGAGAACAGAATCATGGGAGGAATTGCTATGATGGCAGACAGCATACATCTCAATTTACAGAATCCGGCGGCTTATTCCAAGTTGCGATTGACAACTTATGCTTTGGGAGTTACCTACAATTCCATACAGTTTGAAACTGAAGACGCAAATGCCAACACAGATAATGCGACACTTGATTATTTATCAATGGCGTTTCCAGTGTCCAAAAAAATGGGGCTTGGTTTCGGTTTTATGCCTTTCAGTTCGGTCGGATTTGAATTACAAAACACAGATACGATCGCGGGAAGTGTATCGCAATTTGAAGGGACTGGCGGTATCAACCGATTATATTTGTCAGCAGGTTATCAACTTAATAAAAACTGGAGTGTCGGTGTAGAAGGAAATTATAATTTTGGCGACATTGAAAACCAAAATACCATTGCATTTGACAATGTCCAATTTGGTTCACGGGAAAGCAATCGTTCGGATTTATATGGATTCAGTTACACGTTGGGCGTGCATCACCAGATAAAAACCAAAAAAGGACTTGAAATAAGTTCATCATTAACCTATTCTCCAGAAATTAATTTAACTTCAGAAAATAGAAGAACACTCTCAACGGTCATTTTCTCAGCCACCGGTGTAGGATTTCCGGTAGACTCTTTAAAGATTGATGTACCCGATACCGATTTGGTAATCCCGCAAATGATTTCGATAGGATCGGGAATCGGTAAACCCAGAAAATGGTTTGCAGGCGTTCAATACACCAACGTTGAAAGTAAAAATTTTACCAACCGATTTATCAATGTCGGAAATGTTTCATTTGAAAACAGCTCGAGGATAGCTGCGGGTGGTTATTTTATTCCCAAATACAATTCATTCACAAGTTACTTGAGCAGAGTAGTTTACATGGCGGGAATACGGTACGAAGAAACAGGAATCGTTATCAACGATCAATCAATAGACGATTTTGGCATATCTTTTGGTCTGGGATTACCCGTCAGCGGTATTCAATCCTTCTCCAATGCCAATATTGGCTTTGAATTTGGACAAAAAGGAACCACGACGAACGGTTTGGTCAAGGAAAAGTATTTTAACATCCGGATTGGTCTTTCGTTCAATGATCGTTGGTTTGTTAAGAGAAAATATAATTAATTTACTAAATTTGCCATTAAAGATTAAAAAAGATGAAGACAAAAAACTTAATTTTATTGACAGCCTTTGTATTTAGCAGCTTCCTTTCGGTTGCGCAAGATTGTTCAGTTGATTTGTCCCTCTTCGTAGAGAGTGCCAAAGTCAAAAATTATGATGCCGCTTTTGAACCTTGGACGCGAGTTCGAAATAGTTGCCCTAGTTTAAATTTGGCTACATACATATATGGCGAGCGGATATTAGAGGACAAGATAAGCAAAACATCCGGCGAGCAAAAGACAGCTTTTATCAATGATTTGATTAAATTGTATGACGAACGCCTTCAATATTTTCCGGGAAAAGAAGGAAAAGTTTTGGTTGACAAGGCCATGGCTATGATGGAAAACAACATTGGCACCAAAAAGGAGATTTATAATATCTTGGACACTGCTTTCAAATCTGATAGAGAAAATTTTACCAACCCGCGAGGTCTGTATGCCTATTTTTCACTTTTAGTTGATTTATACAATTCGGGTGATGCAGAAATTCAATCTGTTTTTGATAAGTATGATGATGTTAAAGCCAAGATTGTTGAAGAATCTAACAAATTGTCGTCTGTTTTGAATGAACTTCTTCCTAAACAAGAGGCAGGAACGCTCTCTCCAAAAGAAGAGCGCTCACTTCAAATAGCGGATGTCAACCTCGGGTCTTTTGGGACAGTTTCTGAAAGCATCGATGCTAAATTGGGTATCTTAGCCGATTGTGATAATCTGATTCCACTTTACAACAAAGATTTTGAAAATAAAAAAACCGATGCAAAATGGCTCAATGCAGCCGCATCAAGAATGTCTGAAAAGGAATGTACCGAAGACCCGCTCTATTTCAAGTTAGTTGAGGCTTATCACGCCATCGATCCATCAGCTCAATCATCTTACTTCTTGGGTATTTTGGCAGAGCAAAAGAAAGACATGAACAAAGCACTTGAATATTTCAACCAGTCTGCCGAATTGAATGAAGACAACTTCAAAAAGGCTGAAATTTATTACAAAATAGCAACTGTCTTGAGAAAAAGAGGTGCATTAGGCAACGCCAGATCATATGCAAACAAAGCTTTGTCTTTCAACCCATCAATGGGGAAAGCCTATTTGTTGATTGCCCAAATGTATGGCAACAGTGCAAATGACTGTGGGGAAACTGTTTTTGACAAACGAGCTGTTTACTGGTTGGCTGCAGATGTAGCGCGCAAAGCAGGTCAAGTAGATGCCACCGTTCGCTCGGTAGCGCAAAGTTTTGTTGATAATTTTGAAGCCAAAGCCCCCTCAAAAGCCGACGTTTTTCAATCCGGAAGAGCAGGTGAAACTATCAAAATCAGTTGCTGGATTGGCTTAAGCGTGAAAGTTCCAAACCTGTAATTTTTAAAAATCCAACCCTTCAACATGCGTAAGGGAAACTTTAAAGTTTTTAATCTATACATTGCCGCAACGCTTGTTGTGGCAATGTTTTTTTCTTGTCAGGACAATCTCGGCAAGATTCAAAAAATGCAATTAACTTCTAGAGCTCCCATCGGTATCGCTGAAAATTTTAACCTAAAATATACCGATTCGGGTAGAGTTACCTCTCATCTCATCAGTCAGAAAATGATTGATTACAGCAATCGGAAATTTTCATTCTCCAGATTTCCCGAAGGCATCACACTCTATTTCTTTGATAAACACAATTTAAAAACAACCGTAAAAGCTGAGAGAGCCGTCAATTATGACAGCATGGATGTAATTGAACTGCTTGGCAATGTCAAAATCATCAAACACGATGGCGCACTGTTGGAAACTGACCAGCTTTTTTGGGACCAAAAAAACGAATGGCTTTTTTCGGAAAAAAAATTTAAATTTACCGATGTGGACGGCTCCGTAGTCGAAGGTTATGGGATTGACTTTAATTTAGATCTCACCATCATCAACATCACCAAATTCAGTGCAGAAAGTTTAATAAATGAAAATCAATAGAAAATGAATCAGACCGTATATAAAATTATCGAATTTGGCTACCTGATTATAGCTGCTTTTTTTGTTTATCAATCATTTGCAATCTGGACTGCTGAGCCCGGGAAAGCCTATCTTTATGCTCTTTTTGCTATTGTAGCCCTGTTCATGTTTTTTTTTAAAAGAAATTTCAGAAAAAAATTTGAAAAAAGAAAAGATCAAGATTCATGAGCCCGGAGACTTCTTATATTTTCATCACTTTGTTGTTGTCCGCATTTTTTTCGGGCATGGAAATCGCATTTGTCACCGCCAACAAAATCCAAGTTGAGATAGAAAAAAAGCAGGAAAATATCTTTGGTATTTTGCTTTCAAGAATCACGGCAAAGCCTTCCAAGTTTATCACTACCATGCTGGTGGGAAACAACCTTTCTCTGGTTATCTACGGATACTTTATGGGTGAGTTTTTAATGAAATTATTTGTTCAACTCAACCCAACTAAATTTGAATTTGTAAACAGTTTACTGACAGATTTCAATCTTTTGACTCAAACCATCATCTCAACTTTAATCATACTGATAACCGCCGAATTTTTACCAAAAGTCTTTTTCCAAGTTTATGCCAATTCTCTGTTGAAATGGTTGTCTTTTCCTGCCTATACCGTCATGTTGTTACTTTCGATACCTGCCGAGTTAATCATGAAATTGACGGATTGGATACTCAAAAACGTATTTAAAACCTCAGGTGATGCCATTCAATTGACCTTTACCAAAATGGAATTGGGTCATTATATCAACGAACAAATTGAGAAAAATGATAACGAAAGCCAAGTGGATTCTGAAATTCAAATTTTTCAAAATGCACTTGAGTTTTCAGAAATAAAGGCCCGAGAAATTATGGTGCCGCGAACGGAAATCGAAGCGGTCGATATCCAAACACCAATTGCAGAAGTCATCAAAATTTTGACCCAAACCGGCTATTCAAAAATATTGATATACAAAGAGAATATCGATGACATCATTGGGTATATTCACTCCTTCGATTTGTTCAAAAAACCCAAAAACATCGCCGGCATCTTAAAGCCTATTGAGTTTGTCCCTGAGACTATGCTCACAAAAGATATTTTAGACTTGTTAATCAAAAAGCGAAAAAGTATCGCGGTTGTTCTCGACGAATATGGCGGAACTGCCGGACTCATCACTTTGGAAGACATCGTTGAAGAACTTTTTGGCGAAATAGAAGATGAACACGATGTTGACGAACTCATTGAAATACAGATGAATGAAACGATGTATAAGTTTTCTTCCCGATTGGAAGTTGACTACATAAACGAAGTGTATAAGTTAGATTTGCCAGAAGATGAAAACTACGAAACATTGGGTGGTTTGATAGTCAATTACACCGAAGAAATTCCGCAAGTAAATGAAGTTGTACAGATAGAAAAATATCAATTCACCATACTCGAAGTTTCCAACACCAAGATTGATTTAGTCAGTTTGAAAGTATTGAAATCAGATTAAATTTAGTGTACCTATTCTGCTATTCAAATGAATTTCGTTTTAACCGTCACTTCGCGTGGTTAATAGTAATGCCATTAAAAATTGCCTGTCTGCCACAGGCAGGTATCGAGAAGTTTGTAATTGTAGAGTTCTCGATATGTTTTATCAAAAAAAGTGGTCGCATTTTTTCAATAAAACACTCGAACAGACGAAATTTGCATCGATTTTTCATGAGACTGAATAGTTACATTTTATTTAGTTTTTCATCGTCTGTCGAATAGGCAATAGATTTTTTTTTCAGCTCACGACTCTTGTATCTTGATGTCTGACCCCGACTTCCAACTTCCAACTTCTTACGCCAAGTTTTTTCATAAAAATAAATACAACTTTCTTATTTTATTATTCATTTAAAAATGGTATTTTCGCCGACTGAATTTTTTTAATTTTAAGCACAATGGCCGTACTTTCAAAGATTAGACAACGCTCACTTTTTCTCATTCTGATTATAGCTTTGGCACTTTTTGCCTTTATTCTATCTGACGTGCTCACACGAGGTGGTTTTAACAGTGGTGCGCCGAAAAACGTAGGTTCTGTCAACGGAACAGACATCGACATTCAGAGTTTCAGGCTGAAAGTAGATAACGCTCAAGCCAACTTAGGACCAAACGCGACCAACACCCAAGCTGTTCGATATGTTTGGGATCAAGAAGTGGGGAAAATACTGTTTGAAGAACAATTTGAGAAAATTGGGTTGGCCGTAGAAAAAGATGAACAATGGAACATCATGATGGCTAGTTTGGTAAACAACCCAAATTTCCAAAATGAAAACGGCTTTTTTGATGAGTACAAACTCCGAGAATACATCGCAAGTATAGAAAAAGAAGGTGGTGAAATCTGGAGACAATGGATTGACTACGAAAAAAGTTTAGCTGCCAACGCACTTCAACAACATTATTACAACCTGGTTAAAGGAGGTTTTACGGCAACCAAACTCGAATCAAAATGGGCTTACCATATTGAGCGCGATATGGTTGATTTCAATTTTGTTTTCGTCCCTTATACGACCATCGCTGATGATAAAATTGAAGTGAGCAAAGCAGAAATTTCGGCTTATGTAGAAGAACACCCCAAAAGTTTTGAAGAAGAAGCATCTCGAGGCATTCGTTTCGTTTTGTTTCAAGAAAAAGCATCGTTGGAAGATGAAAACCGAGTAAAAGAATCAGTTTTGACACTGCTAAACGATCGTGTTGAATACAATTCAACTACCCAAAAAAACGATACCGTCAGAGGGTTTAAAAACACTGAAAATTTAAACGAATTTTTGGCTGCAAATTCCGATTTGCCTTATGAAAACGCATTTGTCACCAAAAATCAATTGCCTTCAAATGTTGCCGACAGCATTTTAGCCACCCCTCAAGGGAAAATCTACGGACCTTACCGCGATGGAGTGTTTTATAAAGCCACCAAAATTGTAGCCGCAACAGTACAACCGGATTCAGTCAAAGCAAGTCACATCCTGGTTTCCTATCAAGGATTGCAATCTGCCGGTCCAGACGCTTTGCCAAAATCTGAAGCTAAAAAATTAGTTGACAGCCTGTTGACAGTAGTAAAAAGCGATAAAGCCAAATTTGCCGAATTAGCACCCAAATATTCCATCGATCAGTCAAACAGAGACAAAGGTGGCGACTTGGGATTTTTCTCGCATGGCATGATGGTAAAACCATTTAACGATTATGTTTTTGAAAACAAAAAAGGAGATATCGGCATAGTCGAAACTCAATTTGGCTATCATATTGTAAAAATAGATGACCAAAAAGGTGAAGTAAAGGTTGTGAAAGTTGCTAATTTAGCACGAAGAATAGAGCCTTCAGACAAAACAATTTCTGATTTGTTTACAGCGGCTACCAAATTTGAGATAGCCGTAAGAGACAAAGATTTTCAAGAAGTAGCGGATCAAAGTAAATATCAAGTAAACCCCATAAACGCTATTCATGTACTTGATGAATTGCTGCCAGGAATCGGTTCTAACAGAAGTTTGGTTCAATGGACATTCGATGATAAAACCAAAATTGGAGACATCAAAAGATTTGATTTGACAAACGGCGATTATGTAGTTGTTCAACTTACCAAAAAAGCTGCCAAAGGCCTGATGAAACCGGAAGATGCTTCTTCGCGCGTTTTGCCCATTTTGAGAAATCAGAAGAAAGCAGTCATTATCAAAGAAAAAATCACCAAACTCAGCCTTGAGGATGCCGCAAAAGCCTACAATCTTAGTATAGAAAACGCATTGGCAGTAAACCGAAAAAATCCGATGATAGCCGGGGCAGGTAGAGAACCCGAAATAGTTGGGGCCGCATTCAGTCTAAAAGCAGCTCAAATATCTGAAGCGTTGGAAGGGAACAACGGTGTTTACAAAATAAGAATAACACAAGTGAATAAAGCAGATGACAACCAAAGTTACCTCTCCTATGGAGATGCTATTTTGAACCAACGAAGCGCACCCGTATCGGGCAATATATTCAATGCTTTGAAAGCAAAAGCAAAAATAGAGGATAACAGATCAATTTTTTATTAATAGAAATTGAACCAATCAAAATATTTTTAAAAATCCGGAGAATTTTCTTCGGATTTTTTTTTGTCAACATACTTTACGCATTTCATTCTATTAAAGCCTTTTTAAAAACACGCATTATCGAAGGTTTTTTTCTACTTTAGCCAAAAGATTGACCTCAAAGAAAAGAAAGCGAATACACATGAAACATATTTCACAGATTGGTGCCTACTTCATCATGCTACGGAAAGTTTTTAGCAGACCGCCCCGTGGCTGTGACTTCAAAGAGGTTTTGATGAAAGAGGTGGACGATTTGATACTCGGGTCGTTGGGTATTGTAGCCTTTATATCATTTTTTGTAGGTGGTGTGGTTAGCATACAAACAGCACTAAATCTCACCAACCCATTGTTGCCGAAATTTCTCATCGGTTTTGCCACTCGGCAATC
>PHDQ01000093.1 GCA_002841025.1 Bacteroidetes bacterium HGW-Bacteroidetes-13
GAAAAATACGTAACCTCACCCAGACACGTCGAAATACAAATTTTGGCAGACAGCCACGGAAACGTTTTGCACTTGTTTGAACGTGAATGTAGCATTCAAAGGCGACACCAGAAAGTTATCGAAGAAGCTCCATCGGTGGTTCTGACACCCGAATTGCGAAAACAAATGGGAGAAGCTGCTGTCAATGTTGCTCGTTCCTGCGATTATCTCGGTGCAGGTACAGTTGAGTTCCTTTTGGATGCGGCTAAGAATTTTTATTTTCTGGAAATGAATACCCGCTTGCAGGTTGAACATCCGGTTACCGAACTCATCACCGGTCTCGATTTGGTCGAACAACAAATTCGAATCGCACGGGGTGAAGCCTTGGCTTTTTCACAAGAAGAACTCACCATTAAAGGACACGCAATCGAACTCCGTGTGTATGCGGAAGATTCGCTGAATAACTTTTTGCCCAGTACGGGAAATTTAGAGCGATATCAACCCCCCAAAGGAGAGAATATTCGGGTAGATGACGGTTTTGAAGAAGGTATGGATGTACCCATTTTTTACGACCCGATGTTGTCAAAATTAATAACTTACGGAAGTACGCGATCGGAAGCAATCCGACTGATGATTTCAGCCATAGAAAATTATCAGATAGAAGGTGTATCGTCCACTTTGCCTTTTGGGAAATTTGTTTGTAATCACGAAGCTTTTGTTTCCGGTAATTTCGACACAAACTTTGTCAATAAATATTACAAACCCGAATTGCTGAAAGCATCAGAAAATAAGGAAGCGAAATTGGCTGCTTTGGTCGGATTAAAAATTTATCTCGAAGATCAAAAAACACTTAGAGTGCCCGTTGTTTAATAATGGAATTGTTATAAACTCATTTCAAAAATGAAAAAATCAACTATCGAAGAGCTTCAAAATAGAAACGCTTTGGCGCAATTGGGCGGTGGATTGGAACGCATTGCCAAACAACACGAAAAGAAAAAATTAACTGCACGCGAACGCGTTTTATATTTTTTGGACGAAGGATCGTTTGAGGAAATGGGAGCTTTGGTGACACATCGCACCACCGATTTTGGCATGGAAAAAGAAATTTACTACGGAGACGGCGTGATAACCGGTTACGGAACTGTCCATCAAAGGTTGGTCTATGTTTTTGCACAAGATTTCACTGTTTTTGGCGGTGCTTTGTCTGAAACACATGCCGAAAAAATCTGCAAAGTAATGGATCTTGCCGTCCGCACCGGAGCCCCCATCATCGGGCTGAATGATTCAGGAGGCGCAAGAATTCAAGAAGGTGTTCGGTCGTTGGGTGGTTATGCGGATATTTTTTTCAGAAACGTGCAAGCCTCCGGAGTCATTCCGCAAATTTCAGCCATCATGGGTCCTTGCGCGGGCGGAGCTGTCTATTCGCCGGCGATGACCGATTTCACCATCATGGTGCAACACACCAGCTATATGTTTGTCACCGGGCCCAACGTGGTCAAAACAGTTACCAATGAAGATGTAAGTTCGGAAGAATTAGGCGGTGCAGAAACGCACGCATCCAAATCGGGAGTAACACATTTGAAAGCTTTAAACGACATTGACTGTTTGGATAAAATCAAGCGATTGTTGCGTTATCTACCGCAAAGCAATAAGCAAAAACCTGATCATTTAAAATATGAATTAAAAGATGAAAAAAGACCGCAATTAGAATCTATAATTCCCGATTCAGCGAACAAACCTTATGACATGAAGTTGGTTATTGAAGGAATCATCGATGTTGACAGCTTTTTTGAAATTCATCCGGATTACGCCACAAACATTGTCGTCGGATTTGCTCGATTGGCCGGAAAAAGCATCGGAATTGTAGCCAATCAACCGATGAGTCTGGCAGGCGTGTTGGATGTGGATAGTTCCAAAAAAGCCGCTCGGTTTGTTAGGTTTTGCGATTGTTTTAATATCCCTTTACTAGTTTTAGTGGATGTCCCGGGGTTTTTACCCGGCACAGATCAAGAGTGGAATGGCATCATCTCGCACGGAGCCAAATTACTCTATGCCTTTAGTGAAGCAACCGTGCCAAGCGTGACTTTGATAACCCGTAAAGCTTATGGTGGAGCCTACGATGTGATGAATTCAAAACACATCGGAGCCGATATGAATTTTGCTTGGCCAACAGCTGAAATAGCGGTGATGGGTGCAAAAGGAGCCAGTGAAATCATCTTTAGAAACGAGATTAAAAAAGCTTCCGATCCTGCCAAAAAATTAGCCGAAAAAGAAGATGAATACGCAGAAAAATTTGCCAATCCCTTTTTGGCTGCAGAAAGAGGTTTTATCGATGAAATTATTTTACCGATCGATTCCAGACGTAAACTCATCAGAGCATTTAGTATTTTGGAAAACAAAAAGGTTTTAAGACCCCAAAGAAAACACGGTAATATCCCGTTGTAAAATCAACTTTGATAATCAAAATTAAAAAGTAAATTTAATTTATCATTGATTAAAACCATGCTCTATAAAAAACGTTTTAACCCAAGGTTTAAACCGTTGGCTAAGGGAATAAATTACGATGCGAATACCATTTTAATGATTTGTGTTTTGTGACAAACACAAGACCGAAGAATGGCATCCTATTTATTCAATAAAATATGGATAGATTATCGGAATGACTCGCGTGGGTTGACTTGAATAAATCTGTATTTGCTGTTAAAATAATCACAAATTGAAATTACAAAGATTCAAAATCTATTTTTTATCTAAATTTAGGTGCAATAAATTACACATCCATCAACCATAACCAACCATGAAAAACCAACCTAAAAAACCATTAAACCAAACGAATTCGAGAAGAGACTTTCTAAAAACAGCGACCATTGCTACTGCTGGGTTTATGATTATTCCCAGGCATGTTTTAGGACGCGGATTTGTTCCGCCGAGCGATCGATTGATCATAGCCGGAATCGGCGTAGGAGGGAAGGGACAAAGTGATATTTGGAGTTTTTCGCAATCTGGAAAGGCAGATATAGCTTATTTGTGTGATGTGGATACCGTTCGCGCTGCTAAGTCAGTTGAGGCATTTCCAAAGGCAATTTTTTACAAAGATTGGCGAGAAATGTTTGACAAAGAGTCCAAAAATTTCGATGCAGTTTCGGTATCAACACCCGATCACAATCATGCCATTCAAGCACTTGCTGCCATGCAATTAGGCAAACACGTTTATGTACAAAAACCTTTGACACATGATGTTTATGAGGCCAGAATGTTGACGGAAGCAGTTAAAAAATATAAGGTTGTTGCACAAATGGGCAACCAAGGTTCATCCGGAGATGGGGTCAGAAAAATGACGGAGTGGTTTAGAGCTGGACTTATCGGAGATGTTCACACCGTTTATTGTTGGACCAACAGACCCGTTTGGCCACAGGGTATCCAATGGCCGGAAAAACCGGCAAAAGTTCCCAAAACCTTGAATTGGGATTTATGGCTCGGCACAGCTCCTGAGAAAAAATATGTCGAAAAGTTGGTACCGTTCAACTGGCGTGGTTGGTGGGATTATGGCACCGGCGCCTTGGGTGATATGGGATGTCATTTGGTGGAAGCACCCTTTAAAATTTTGGAATTGCAACACCCGATGGATGTACAGGCGAGTGTGGGAAGTGTATATGTTGATGAATTTCAACGCGGTTATTTTCCGGAAAGTTGCCCGCCATCCAGTCACGTAACCATGACTTTTGCTGAAAACAAAAATACGGATGGCGAGTTAAAACTTCATTGGATGGATGGAGGCATACAACCCACCCGTCCAGATGAACTCGGTCCGGATGAAGTGTTTGGAGACGGAGGAAACGGGATTTTGATGATCGGAACCAAAGGGAAAATGATGTGTGGTACTTATGGTACAAACCCTCGACTACTCCCAACTTCATTGAATGACGTGGTAAATGTACCGGAAACGTTGGAACGCGTACCCAATGGAGCCGATGGACATTACGCCCAATGGGTTGAAGCTTGCATAGCAGGTTACGGCAACAAAGAATTGAGCGCACCTTTTGAAATTTCAGGACCGCTTACAGAAACCTTGTTGATGGCAAACTTGGCAATTCGTTCTACAGACATCAGAACACCTCGTGAAAACGGTCGTGGATTTAATTACCCCGGAAGAGATATAAAACTTTTGTGGGATTATGAAAACATGAAAGTAACGAACTTTGATGCAGCCAACCAATTTGTCAAAAGAACATATCGTGAGGGCTGGAAATCATTGTCATTGTAAAAGTTTTGAGCCACCCAAGGGACTCGAACCCTCGACCTACGCATTACGAATGCGTTGCTCTACCAACTGAGCCAGGGTGGCTAACTTAACTTAAAAAAACTTAATCTAAACCACCTTTTCTGGTTGCTTTTCTTGGTTCAGGCCAAGTTCTTTTTTCACCTGTCCGAGGGTTTATGGGTAATATACTTTTTTCTCTGGAAGTAGTTTCAGGGTCTTCACTTGCCATATAAACCAAGATGGCAGTCAGAATTGCATTACTTCGCAAGTCATCAAACACAATCTTGTCGTAGGTATCTCGATTGGTATGCCAAGTATAATTCCAATAATCCCAGCTGAGTGAGCTCAAAGAAAATGCGGGAGCTCCGGCTGCAACAAATGAAGCATAATCAGATCCGCCACCGCCCGGGACACCCGGAAATTCAGTTTTTATACCTTTTTTATAGTCTTCAGGTACGGCTTGAAGCCATCGTCCGATATAATCATAAGCATGGAGAAATCCTTGTCCGGATATGTTCTCAACTCTTCCAGTTCCATTGTCTTGGTTGAAAACAGCTTGCACTTTATCAACAATTTCTGGATGGTCTTCTACAAAGGCACGTGAACCATTTAATCCTTGTTCTTCACTTCCCCAATGACCCACAAGTATTGTCCTTTTTGGATTGGGGTAAACAATTTTTAGAATTCGTAGTGCTTCCATCATGGTAAGTGTTCCAGTCCCGTTGTCTGTAGCTCCTGTACCACCATCCCAAGAATCGAAATGCGCAGAAAGAATAATGTATTCATCGGGCTTCTCAGAACCTTTTATTTCAGCTATGGTATTGAATGTAGGAACAACCCCAAGTTCTTTTGATTCCGCAATAATTCTGATTTTAGGTTTTTGTCCACTTTCTGCAAGTCGATAGATGAGTCCGTAATCTTCCAATGAAATATCTACGGTTGGAATTTTTTTGGTACGGGCTGAAAAAATTTTGTTAACTCCAAACCCTTTAGACCAATACGATTGAACGATTCCGACAGCCCCCGATTTTTCTAATATTTCTGGTAGAGTACGTGAGTTATAACCCGTGTTTTTAATCCGGTTATTCCATGCTTCGGCTTGTGAATCTCTGTCTTTTTTCATTTTTTCAAATGATTCCGGAGTGGCAAATTTTTCCCAGTTATAATCGGGCCTTCCAGTTTGTTCAGGCATTGAAACCAAAACGATTTTACCTTTGACATTCGGCAACCAATTTTCAAATTCTGCTGCTGAACTTAATTCAGGAATCGAAATAAGCTCTGCTGTAACACCCTTTGGAGAAGTACTCGGATTCCACGCAAGTTGCATTCCTTCCAAAGATTTAACTCTGGGATAAACCAAGTCTATGTGCGAAATTCCTCTTTGCCAACCTCTCCATTCTCCCCATTGTTCATTTCTTGCTTCTATTCCCCAACCTTTGTAGGTTGAAACGGCCCAATCGTTTGCTTGCTTCATTTCGGGAGTTCCAACCAAGCGAGGCCCTATTTGATCTAATAATTGATGCGCAAGTGTTTCTAAATGAGAATTTTCAGTCGCTTCTTTGACTATTTTCTCAACAACATCCGTTTGTGCGTATGTAAATAACGAAGACGTTATCAACAATAAAGAAAGGATAAATTTGACATTCATTTTATTTTTCATATTTAAAAATTAAAAGTTTTATCAAATATATAAAAATTAAATACCACAACTTTAATTGTAGCAAACTTGAAACACTTTAACATTTACTAAAGATTTTAGGCATGAGAATTGATTATTTTTGAGGAAAATAAAAGAACTCCAAAAAACCATGAAGCAATTCGTCGCTTTTATTCTTTTCATATTTATGGGTCAGCAGGTTTTTGCGCAATTCGAACCCTCAAAATCATCGGGTTCGGGTACTGCGATTCCCAATCCGTTTAGCAATCCAAAAAACCCAATAGAGACCAATCCACTTCCGGATTATTTAAAAATCAGAGACACCATCACGCCTTTGGCAATCAATAAAAGCAAAGGGATACAGTTTGAGCCGGGCACAACCATTTGGTACAACGAAAATAAAAAAATCGAAAATCGATTAAACAAAAAGCAACAAACCACAGCAGACAACGGACAGGGTTTTCGAAGTGATCAATACTTAGGCGATTTTAAAAGTAACTCAAAATATGTGACCATCATCTACAGAGACCATGAGTATCCTGACGGGGATCGGGTGAAAGTATTGCTCAACAATTATCCGATTATGAACGATATTTTGTTGGTTTCTGAATACAGAGATTTTAATATTGAACTCACCAAAGGGTTTAATAAGATAGATTTTCAGGCACTTAATCAAGGTACATCAGGGCCTAATACTGCCGAATTTCACGTGATAAATGACAAAGGAGAATTGATTTTTTCCAACAAATGGAATCTCACCACCGGCGTGAAAGCTTCGATAGTCATCGTCAAAGATGAATAAAATTGTCAGTTATTATCTAATTACAATCTTTCAATCGTTGGGTTTTTTATAATCGAATCTTTTACTGTATCACTGCTTGATGTGGTCAATTTTAATTTCATTAGGATCTATCTAAAGACAATTTTAATCGATTTTTAAACGCCGTACCCCATATCCTAAAATACAACTAAATTAACCCATTATTATTTTATTTTGACTATATTAAATTAAGATAGAATAAAAATCGCAATCAGAGGTCATAAAAAATATCTCTATTTTTATTTGTATTCCTAATTTTATGGCACTAAAAATAAAAATTTATTAACGAAAACGTTTGAATTATTGTTCATTCGTTAAATATATCGTATCTTTTTTTTATTTTGAAATAAGTTTGGTAGTTTTACACTCCAAATTTTCAAAAACACAATGGAAAGACAAATAAAAAAGATTGGTGTAATGACTTCTGGAGGAGACGCTCCGGGAATGAATGCAGCCATTCGATCTGTGGTCAGAGCATGCGCTTTTCACGGCGTAGAGTGTGTTGGGATTTACAGGGGATATCAAGGAATGATAGAAGGGGATTTTCAAGTGATGGGGCCGAGAAGTGTTCACAACATCATCAATAAAGGAGGTACGGTCTTAAAATCTGCTCGTTCTAAGGAATTCAGAACCCCGGAAGGCCGCCAAAAAGCATATGATGCGCTTAAAAAAGAGAATGTTGATGCTTTGGTTTTAATAGGTGGAGACGGAACATTTACCGGCGGTTTAATTTTCAACCAAGAATACGGTTTTCCGGTTATGGGAATCCCTGGAACAATTGACAACGATATATTCGGGACTAATTTTACCTTGGGATATGATACGGCATTAAACACAGTCGTTGAGGCAATCGATAAAATCAGAGATACCGCCAGTTCACACGACCGACTTTTCTTTATTGAAGTAATGGGTCGGGATGCAGGTCATATCGCGCTGAATGCAGGTGTTGGGGCAGGTGCGGAAGAAATATTGATCCCTGAAGAAAACCTCGGTCTTGATCGGCTTTTAGAATCATTGGAACGAAGCAAACGCACCGGAAAATCTTCCAGTATTGTTGTTGTAGCCGAAGGAGACAAAATCGGTAAGAACGTATTTGAACTCAAAGATTATGTAGAACAATACCATCCCGATTACGATGTTCGTGTGTCGGTGCTCGGGCACATGCAACGCGGTGGATCGCCAAGCTGTTTTGACAGAGTTTTAGCCAGCAGGATGGGGGTGAAAGCTGTTGAAAGCCTATTGGAAGGCAAATCTAATTATATGGTTGGTGTTCGTGATGCACGTATGATACTCACTCCTTTGGATGAAGCAGTCAAAGGTCAATCTGAAATAAATCAGGAACTTCTTCGTGTTTCAAACATCATGACAATTTAATAATCATTTTACTAACGAGCCGAAGGGCTCATTTTTTTATTTTAATATCAATATTATGGCAACATTAAAAATTGGAATCAACGGATTTGGTAGAATTGGAAGATTAGCTTTCCGTTCCATTGCAAAAAGAAAAGACGTGGAAGTAGTCGGCATCAATGACTTGCTTGAGGTAGATCACCTTGCATATCTTTTAAAATACGATTCGGTTCACGGTCGATTTGACGGAACTGTTGAAGTGAAAGACGGTCATCTGGTTGTAAATGGTAAAACCGTCCGCATCACAGCCGAGAGAAATCCGGAAAATTTAAAATGGAGCGAAGTAGGTGCTACCGTTGTGTTGGATTGTACCGGAATTTTCACAACCATCGACAGTTCACAAGGACACCTCAAAGCCGGTGCCAAAAAAGTTGTCATTTCTGCACCTTCCAAAGACGCACCGATGTTCGTCATGGGGGTAAACCACAAGTCGCTTAAAGCAACTGACACCGTTATTTCAAACGCATCTTGTAC